>JAITQU010000214.1 GCA_031288735.1 Christensenellaceae bacterium | reverse complement strand
GGAATATCCAAGCTAGAGTTGTTGTTAGGCAAACTTGGGTTTCATTTTGCAAATGTGCTATTCTAAAATATTGCAAAGGTATAACCGTGCCAAAAGAAAAGTGCGTTTGGCACGGTTTTGTGCGACAGGCAGTCGTATAGTAGAAGGGATGAAAATTCCGACTAAGTCTCGCTTAAAAATGACGTTGTGTACGATACGGGAAGTAAAACGGCACGGAAGTCTGGAAAAGTGAGAAGTCACTGAGGTGAAAGTCCTCATCCATGAGCGTTGGCGCAAATTGGAAAGCCTAATCCAGGAAGCTGTTGTGAAGCAGAGTCTGAAGGGGATGTGGTAGCCGAGAGGCCCATAAGCGGTTTGGCAGGCTGAAATGTACATGAAGCGTAGGAGCGGCGGGGTAAATTGATGACCGTGCGAAACATCGGGAAATCTAAATCGTTCACCCAAAAGAGCCAACCGAGTGAACGGAACTTATCATGTGAAGGCGATTAGCATGTCAAGAAGGACAATACGATGACCCTGTGAGATCTCTGTATTACCGCTCATTTGCGGGTAACAGTATATAAGCGTAATGCGAAGTTATTGTTGCTTACAGAGAAGTCAGACAATCTCATAGTATGGAAGTAGTTGTACGACCAAACGTACAGTGAACAGAAGGAGGTTGACCTTTGTAGACCAACTCAAGAACTTAAGGTAAATGCTAACGGTAACGAAGTCGAGGCTAAAACGAGCCGAATGAACCTGAGAGAGTGGAAGGATAAAGTTGAATCAAGAATTAAAGCTAAAATGGCATAGTATCTATGGGCAAATATTGTTTGATAGGAAATTGACAGCTGCATGGAAGGAGGTGTAAGCAAATAAAGGTTGTGGTGGGATAGACCAAGAAACCATAGAAACCTTTAAAGCGCAAGAGCAGGAAAAGATTATGGAAATATTAAATGAGCTTAAAGACAAAACCTACAAGCCAAGACCGGCTAGGAGAGAATACATTCCTAAGAGAAATGGAAAAGAAATACCCTTGGAATACCAACCATTAAGGACAGAGTTGTACAGCAGATGCCGGAACACCACAAGGTGGAGTTATTTCACCGCTTTTGTCTTTAAATGAGTTAGATTGGGAGCTGGCAGCCGCCGGGATAAGATTCGTAAGATATTGCGATGATTTTCTACTGTTTGCTAAAACAGAAGAAGATATTAAACGTGCGGGGAAATAGCTGAAAGAATTATACAAAGACTAGGATTGGAAGTGGTAGTAGGGAAGACTAGGTATGTAGATTTTAATAACGAAGATTTTAAGTTTATGGGCTATGACTTCAAACATTGGAGCACCAGCAAGAAGACGGGTAAATTGAAATTTAAAATACTGCCACCAAGGAGTCAGTAAAAGACTTCAATAAGAAGCTCAAGGACAAAACTCGCAAGACTCTTACTCTAAATAAAGAGACATGGGCAGCGAGGGTAAATCCCATAATCAGAGGAAAAGTAAATTATTATCTCAATCCTTACAAATCAGCAAAGGCAAACGAGGCATATGGGCGGAAAAGTCATTGTAACCTTCAGGCGATAAGCAGCTATTTGCATAGTATAGATCCATATGGTAGACAAAGACTGCGAGTGGCAATGATACACAAACACCCGAAGAGGTGTCGTGTGTGGAGTAAGATGAAGAAATGGGGAATTGGGTTTTTCTGTAAAATTGGACTAATTTCTTCGAACTGGCTGTACTACAATAAAATGTATGAGTATACAATCGAACAATATGTTAAGCGTCAAACTACCAAAAACAAAGAAAATTTGCGGAAAAAAGTTGAAAGTGTGAAAGCCAAAGGCCAGGAATATTATACTCCTGACCGTTTAGCTAAAATGGCGTACTCTTAAACAATTTTTGAACAACTGAATACTACAACAATTGGTAAGCCGTATGCCTTAATAGGGCACGTACGGTTTGATAAGGGCTGGCCAAGTAATTGGTTGGCCTACTTTCTTTGTGCTTAAAAATTGATAAAAAGCAGAGGAAAAAATTGCCCATTTCTGTAGAAATAATCAAATAACTCATAGAGAAACTCAAAAACAATTCAATCGTATACCGGGCCACTAAAACAACATTTTATTTTCTGGCTGTTGTTCTATCATTTTTTCTTCTCTAAGGAAAAAAACATCCAAAAAACCGAGCGAAAAAGGAAAAATTGATGTTTGTTTTATAAGAATCAACCACATTCCAGTTAGTATAGGCAAAAACGAAATAATAACCAATGATTTTACTAAAAAATTCATCAGTTTTGTTATTATTTCCATTTAAGTCACCGCAGCTCCAAAGAATAACTCTCCCTCTCGACTCTTTCTTTCATATTGTTCGCAAAATATTTTTTTCTAGATTTAAAAAGCGTCGGTTTAAGACACAGCTAAGCGCGTATCATACTGTATGAAAAATTGCAAACATTTTTTCAAAACATGAAGTAATTACTTCTATAAAATTAATAAAATAGTTAGATCTAAACTTAAACCAGCCAGATAACGATTCAGTCAGATTAACGATAGGCAGTATGGATGGGATTATAAGGACAGTCAATACATTTTGTTTAGATTTGTATAAATTCATATTTTTTTTTATATTTTTATTAAAAATTTATGCAATTTTAAAATTATTAAAGTTTTGATCAACAAAGCTAAGAAAATTAACTATAATAAATTTATGAAAAATAACCAAATTATTGATATATAATCTATTCATAAAATATGACAAAAAACGCGTGACATTTTTATATGATAGTTTGATCAAGTATTGTTGAGTTGCATTCTTTTAAACCAGTATAAAGAATCTAAAATG
>JAITQU010000229.1 GCA_031288735.1 Christensenellaceae bacterium | reverse complement strand
TTCAGCTAGTTTTGTAGTCTTGTTTTTATTTAGTATCTCTTCTCCGTAGTGTAGATTTTTTAAAGTTACTGTTCCAGTAAAGGTTACTACAGCTCTGTTCACTACAATTGTTACGGTTTTTGTATAGGCCTCATACAATCCGCTATTATCAGGGACAAATTCAGCAGTATAATCGTGATATCCTGCTAATAATATAGTACTGTGGTTAGTGGCCTCCCCATCTTTATATAACGACCAACTCCCAGCTATATTTGCGTCGCCGTAATAGTTTTTTATAAATATATTTTCTTTTAGCTTAGTTTGTATAACTTGTAGAGTTTGTCCAAAAGAAATTGAATTTATCTGAGCCCATAGATGTGCAAATGTTGAATCTTTTACAACAAGTCTTCCTTTTTTCACATTAATATTGATTTTGATTGTATTCGTATTGTAGTTGTTTCTAATTCCTGCATCTGGCGTGAAATTTAAAATAATTTCTTGAGTGTTTTCACTAGGGGTCAATGAATAAGTAGTACTTAAAGAAAAGATGCCAAAAACTGTAACTTCAGGGCTAGTGTTAGCGTTGGTTGCTTTAATATCATAGGTTCCTATCTTGCTACCTAGATTTTCACCATAGAAAAGATCAAATGGTCCTGTAGCTGTTAATTTAGGCGTTGCAGGAATTATTTTAAATGACAACCTTATCTCACCTACAACTATCAGTACACCGTTTTCATTTTTTCTGATCTCTCCTAGGTAGTTATAATCCCCTGCATTAGTAGAAGTATTAATATCTTGAAAAAAACTGTCTGTTGTAATTGCTTTATATTTATTAACTACTTGATAGCCAGGAATATCAGTAATTGAAGGTCCCTGACCACTACCGTTAAATGTAAACTCGCTAATTTTATTGGTTACATTAATTTCTTGAAAATTGGCATTAAATGTATTATAGTTTGCATGATATTTATAATGCTCAGGTAGCTCTATCTTTCTAGAAGCATCACTAAATACCGCTTCTACACTAGAATCGTATGACCAGTGAGTGAAATAGAATCCATCGTTTGCTACAGCTGTACTACTAAATACTGAATCTATTGCGTTGCTATCTTTATTAACAATCCTTTCGATAGTTATTTGTGTTACTTCGTCACCTGAGTCATTTATGCCTTTTACATTTCCACCATATCCTGCTTTGAAAACGGTGTTGGTTTTTGGTATGAGCTCATACGAGATTGATACATTACTAATTGCAGCACCCGCAAATATATACTTCTTGTTACCACTAGTACCAGTAAATTGTGATTTTGTGAATCCTTTAAATATTATCGTTTGATTAGCTGATAGACCACTGCCAGAATGAGTAAATTCCTCTGTTTCTACAGTTGATGAAGCGTAACCCGATTTTGTATGTGCTCCTTGTCCTAAGGCCGTAACAGTTGCATAGCCTTCGATTAATGCAGAAGGGACACCATCACTGGCATAATTTTGGTTTGATCGTTCGTATTTAATTTTCAATTTAAAGTCAGCCTTTAGATTAGTTACTGCGTCAATAATGTTTTGAGCAATTGTAAAAGTGACTGTCTTATTCACTGTGGCAGTAGGGGTGCTACGATCCCTTTCTCGTTCATTTACCTCACCTTGTGTACCAACTGAATCTCCACTTGAAATAGATGAATATGTAGGTTTTAGCTTATCTATCGTTCCACCGTGATGGTTAGAAGCGGTAGCACTCGCATCTTTTTCCGCTGCCATTGCTACTTTATCTAACGCTTTAGGAAAAACCGAATTTAAGGATAATTTTCCAGAACTATCTTGTAGAAATGAATTTATACTTTGTGAATACATTGTAAAAATGAAACCTGCGCAAGCAATAATGACTAAAGCTATAACTATATGCTTTGTTATTTTTATCGAATAACTCATGTTCGCTTTCATAGTTCACCCTTAGAAAAGTAAGATTTTTTTATTAAAGTTAATTACAATATTTTAACTTTTAAATGGGTTTTTCCCAACTAGTTCATTTCGTTTAATTCCGTTAACTATCATAACATTAGTGTCGTGGTCTATAGATTGCCCTAGCGTAACACCATTACTTAAAACAACACCCACTGCGTATCCACTATTAACAGAAGCACCATCAGCGGTAATTGGGCTTAAAATTATTGCAGACTTAAGCTCACTTGAGTTATACATAGCCCCAGTTATACCACCAATGCTTAAAGATTGAGCTTTAACCGTAATCTTAGCACCAATAGTAGCCCCAGTTAGGATTCCACCATTTGCTATGCCAATTATACCGCCTATTACTGCATGCGCTCTACTTTTAACCTCTAGCTTAATATTTCCTTCAACTAGTATAGATGATATATTAGATCCTGCTATTGAATATTTAGCCATCGTGCCTATTACTATGTCTTCATTTCCAGTATACTCGATGTCAAGATTAACTTGTAGATTAACATCCCTAATTTGTCCAGCTATTGTATAGAACAAGGGACTAGTTAGCCCTATTATGCTATGTCCTGCACCATCAATCACGCCAGTGAAAATAGAGGTATTACCAATAGGGACATCAAACTTCGTATCTACGCTTCCGTTACCATCTAAATCACCAATTAGAATGTCGTTATTTAGTATGTAATTTGCATACATATGGTTTTTAATTGATAGCAGTTCTCTATAATTCGAGATGACATATGGACTTTGTGCTGTTCCGTGCCCTAGGTATGACTCTAATACTCCTAGTGCGTTATTTATAGTCATGCCAGATATATTAATATCTGAGCTCCCAACAATTGTTTGAGCATAATTTGTTGATATAACAGTGAATGCATTATCGGTTTTGCCCACACCTAAATCAAACGAAGCACCATTAGCACTTAAAGCTCCACTTACACAAAATACACTGTCACCGATCACACCGCTTGCAACACCTACTGATGCTCCAACATACCCACTGCTACTAAATTTTGCATTAAGTGTTCCTGTACTAATCAGTCCATTTGCACTTGATGTATCGACCCATCCTACAATACCGCCAGCTACTATTGTTGGACTTTCAATGTCAATCCTAAGAGATTCAATAGAACTACTGATTTCAGATAGGTATGCAACACCTACTATGCCACCAGCAAAAATTTTAGAGTTTATTGCTTTAGAAACTCCTTTGATATCCCCACTAACTCCTATTCCAGATATAACTGAGCCATCCGTGATTTTTCCAGCAACAGTACCTATGTAAATTACACTAGCACTTGATTCAATATCTATGCTTACATCGATTAGCATTAGGTTTTCTATTTTGCCACCTTGTATTATCCCAAAAAGACCATTGTATTCCTTATCAACTGTAATTTGTAGTCCATATATAGCATACGCACCTTCGCCTGAATCTAATTGGGCACTATATGAGCCTACAAATGGTATATCTATATTTAGTGTGCTAAACGAAGGTAGTAAAACAATATCAGAAATTTGTCTAAAAGTGGCCCAAGGAAAAACTTCTGTAAGATAGAGATCTTCTGCGCTTGCTACTATGAATGGGTCAGATGATGTGCCAGAGCCAACTAAACTTGCTAGTTTGTTTCTTGCTAGCGATTTTACAAGTCGATGCGAGTATGTGATTGTCGTTGTACCAATTACTGTTTCATTTGCTAAAAACTCCTCAAATGCTTGAGCTACTCCAACATCATTGTCAATATTATCAATTCCATTACCTAATGCTCTATCTATTGACATAGAATTTAAAATTAAATTTCCAGCTAGATATTCACTTTGTAAAATTTCTCCACTCCCAGTTGTATAATTGAGATCCCCCGAAACAGTGCCTATCAATGCACCAACGTCTAGCACGCCAGTGAAATCTCTCGAAGTAACTAAAATTGTTGATGTTGTATAGTTATCATAGAAATTAAGATCAGTACTTGAACTTTCGAATGTTCCTAAAATTCCACCAACAGAACTAAATCCATTACCTTGAGCATTAAGTATTATCTTGACATCCGTATATGACCTAGTAATAGTGCCTTTAAGAGTTCCAACTAGCCCACCTACTTTTAGTGAATATCCAACAGTAACGTTTCCTACAATAGTCCCTATTGCATAACAACCACTTATTCTAGATGATTCAGAAGCTTCTCCTACCAATAGTCCTACACTGCCTTGTCCAGAATAAGTAAGAGTTTCAATCCTTACACCTAGGTTTTCAATAGAGCCAGTAAGTTTTTGAAATAGACCTCCATCTATTAGTACAATTTCCTTGTTTTCACCCATGTAGTGACCAGAAAAAGTGATATTTTTTAAATTTTGACTTACACTTACAGAGAGTGTTAGATCAACTATCTGTCGATAATATGCATTCTGTGCTCGCTGTTGACCTTGCAAGGCATCTAAATTCTCATCTGAATTATATGTTTTTAAATAATTAAGCTCGCTTGTAGATGATATTGTGTATGGTGCTTGCTGAGTTCCAGCATTTGTGAAATATCTAATTACAAGCGATCTGGTTTTTTCGTCCGCTGAAACCTTTGGAATCAAAAACTCTCTCCAGTCGGTATCAGAGTTTTCTGGTGGGTTAATTTCGTAGGTTAAAAGATAAACTCCCATAGATTGTGGTAGAGAATCGGATCCGTTGTATTTGACACTAAAGCTTAGCCCGCTTATTCCTAGTGGTAATTGTGTACTACTAGATAAGCTAGCAGTGCAATGAGTTACAGTTGATTGTAAAGCCTGATTAAGGTTTCCATAGACTATTTCAATTTCTTTATAGAATTCTACACTTAGCTCAGGATTGTATCCTTGTATTTGTAGAACTATATTATCGTGATAAATAGTTTTGCTATCCATTGTATAACTAGCAATATCAGTCCCATCCTTTGTTATTTTCTTTATGTAAGCACCACTAACTAGACCCGATACATTTGTACTTAAAACCGTTCCTCTTTTAAATCCTAGTAAGGATTCAACATTGCCAGATAAAACAGAATATTTTACCTCAAAATTACCTAAGGTTTGGTGAACATTAACAATGTAATTTGCTTTATCAATATTAATAGTTCCACTTGAAGGATTTAATCGCTGCGAGAATACGCCAGCTCCACTTCTAACATACATTATGTAATCCCAAACACTGCCTCCACCAAGATTGGAGGATATGTCTGTTACATTTATGTTATCTCCCCCTCTTACTTCTATAGGCGTTGAATACTCACTGTCAGTAGTTAGTTTGTAAACATACCAATAAGTGCATCCTGATACACCTACAGTCTTTAGATTGTATTCTAGCTCTACATCACTAATATACCATCCATCGTCAAGAATTGGTGTATCCGATGTTAGAATCGTTTCAAACACAGGCACCACTGTGTCTATTTTAACAACAACACTGCTAGCATAGACAAAGACAGAACCAGCACCAGTGCGAATTGTAAACTGATATTTTAGTACGGTATTACCAATAATCTTAAGCACGTATTTTCCGTCAGAATTAGGAGTTATAGGGGTATACGCACCACTAAATTCACCGCTCTCTGTGGTTTCTCTATATCCTAGTGTTACACCACTTAAAGCTAAGCCAGAAATAATTGCATCTATGTGTAGATCAATATCACCATCAGTCCAGCTATTAAAAATGTAATCTGTGTTATCTTGTTTCTTTGCAGTAACCGAACTAATGCTAACCATAGTTTTATCTATTTTTACACTAGCATAAATGATATCCTCGTCACCACCAGCGTTTACGAGTCTAAAATAGTGATAACCTGATACAGTAATGGCTGTCGAGTAAGGTCTTGTTAATCCCTGTCCAGAAGACAGCGTTCCAAGCTGCTCCCAAGAATCTGGTGTTACATTGCTCTCTTGACGTGAATGATAGTATGTACCACCACTTAGTCCTACAGTTAATATTAACGTTACGGAAACATTTTGTGTAGTCCAAGTATCAGATGTATAGCTAGAGCTACCAGACTGCATATTGTAACTTAACTCTGGCACAACATTATCTAAACGTATCATTTTTGATATTGGTGTTTCAGTGCCCAAAGTATTTGCTAAATTAATAACTCTAAAATAATGCATCCTTTCTTGGGATATAAAAGTTTCAAAGCTTGTAGAGACTAAGGCACTCCAAACTCCATTTCCAGAATGCCACTCTATCCAGGGTGAGCCACTAGGTCCAAAGCTACCATCTATAGAAAAGTCAATACTAGCACTTGCATTTAAACCAGTAATCCAACCAGTAGGAATATCTTTTACAATATTTAAAGAAAAATTATTGGCATTATCTATGAGTGGTAAAACAACATGCAAAAACACATTCCCAGCATTGTCACTTACTCTAATTACATACTTTAAATAGTCGTCCATAAAAAACTGGTAACCACTTATTGCAATAACAGCTACATCACTTCCTCCAGTTGAAAAATCCGTAGCAGTAGCTGGAAAGCTTTTTACTGTAAATGAAGCTATTTGCGATGTTTGATCAGACGAGTTTGCAGTAACATTAATAGCATTACCATTGGCAGTTGAGCGCCATATAGAAGTAATTTGAGTCTCGTTATAATTTGTGCCACCATAAACAAATGAGAAAAACTCAAATGATGGTAGTGTTGTGTCTAGTTTAATGTATGCACTTTCCACGCTAGCTAAAAGTTTCCCCGACCCACTTACCAAACGAATATACATATATCCTATGTGATCACTTACTAATCTAATATTTCTAGTAAGCGTGCTTCCAACGTCCATGACAGCAGTTTCGTTCTCTCTTTTCCAAGTTGAGAAATCAGATCTAGTAGCTGTTTCAAAAAACACACCCGTATTGTTTGAAAGATTACTATAGTTTATTGTCAATAAAAGGGGTGTAATAGCCCAGGTTGAACTATCGTATGCGCTAGAGTCTGATTCGTAAAAAAGCGAAAGCGAGTTTATTGCCATGTTAGGGTTTTCAATTAAGGGTGTGAATGTTTTTTCAACGCTATTACCAGCCCCATCAATTATTGTTATTTTGTATTCAATATTTTGGGTAAGTGTTGTGAAAAAGCGTTTAGAATCAGTTTCGCTTACATAAACAGTTCCACCACCTGTAATTGTGGCTGTATTAATTACTCCACCATCCGCTACTGTAAAAGCATATCTAAAATTAGGATAAATCCACTGTAGAGTTGCGTTTTCTAGGTTTGTGTCCCAACCATTATTTGTATAGTCTAAAATCACTGGTGCAGACCTATCTATGTTTATTTCACCAAATGTATGTATCTTTTCTAGTCCTGCCCCTGATGTTATCTTAAGATATAATATGTAGCTTCCTTCAAGGGTTTCAGTTATTGTTGAAAGACCACTTGTATGAGTTAGGCTTGTGTCATCAAAATCGAATTCATCTAAAAATACCCATGTTGCGCTTTGAGTATTATTGCCTTTTGAATAGTATACGTTTGCCCCAGTTACCCCATAAGTTAAGTTTAACAAAACACTAATCGAGCTAGACTGAGTCCAAGAACCAGCAATATAGCTTGAACTAACTCTCTCTATCGCTGGCAGATACGCATCAACCCTCTCGCAAATTTGTGTCACACTAGGATGTATGCTCCCATATGGATCTTTGTAATTATTAATAATCGATGTGACATTCCCAGCATTATCAGACAAATTTATTGTGAATGTAGAATAATCACTTATTAAAACATTGTATACATCATTTGTCAGTGCTATAGTTGACATTACACCATTTTTGAATAGATTAAATGATGCTATACCTGACCCAATCTCTGTAGCAGTAAAACTCAAGCGTTGTGTTAAATTTAACCATTCACCTTGAGCTGCGTCCTGTGGTTCGCTTATTTCTCCGTCTAAAGATACGTTTCTTCTTAAAACGTGGTTAGCAACTGGTGCAGTTTTGTCAATTTTTACATCGACTGCGTTTGTGTAATTTGAATATGCATTAAGGTTTGAATTAAATCTAAATCTGTAACTAGCGGCACCTTCTGTTGAAAGTGTATAGGTGCCAGTTCTGACAAGCGGAGTCCCATTCCAAGAATTCAACTCCTCCAATCCTTCGTTATTTACCCATTGAATACCTTCTAGCTCTTTTATTTCAGTTCCAAGCTGATAGAGTAATCTTCCACCACTTCCACCCATTGTGACGTTAAAGGTAAACATGATATCTTTATTTGTCCACTCCCCGACGTATGTGCTTAAGTCAACAAATGATGAAGTTACTGTTACTATAGGTGTTATTGCATCAACCTTATGATGCACAACTGCGGATATTGCTACAATGTCACTCCGATCACCAATAGTACTACCACCAGACGCTGAAGTTCCTGCAAACACAATATCAAACTCACCACTGCCAATTATGGCTGATGCATTAAATTGAATTTGATTATATACTCCAGGATCGCCAGTTATGCCAATCCAGGTAGTCTTATTGTCTAGTGAATAATAGAATTTGTTTATTGAATTTTGAGAAAACTCTGCAATTAGCCCATATGATCTAGAGCTACTCCATTCAGTTATAGAACTCTGTTGTGGTATAGTTTGAACTAAGCCAATAGTTACATTTACTGCTACTGTGCTCTCCCAAATTGGATAACTTTGCGTTCCATTGCTAACTGTTAATTTAACATATATCTGGTAAGAACCTATGTTCTCTACTATAGCGTTAGTATTAGTCCCACCAGACACTACAAGCTCTATATTAGAAACAGTAATGTCTGTATTAAATGCTGCTATTGAGCTAGCAAATTCTACTGAAATTTCAATTTCGTCACCAATGGATGGAATGTTAAAGACACCATCCTCCGACTGGTATTTTCCGCTACTTGATTGAAGTCTTGTCTCAACAAACAAGGCGCTAACACTAAATGCCGACTTGTATGCGTTTGTCTTATCAGAAGCTGATAAGCTCCAATCTAAATTCCTAGAGGAATCTTCAGGCAAATAAGTAGAACTATCCGATCGTTTCCACCCAGCAAATCGCATCATGCTATCTGTAGTTTGAGAAGTTGCGCTAATTGTAATTTCAGGATCGCGCGCTTTAACTGATGTATCAATCTCTACAAAATAATCTGAGCTCCCACTCCCACCACTGCGCTGAGCCACACCTAATACCAGTCCTAACCTAAGATCTAGAATAAATTTACCATAGACTACTGACACATAGTTAGTCTTATCTTGAGGGGTAAACGAATAATAATATTCAAGTATTTGATAGGCTGTATTGCTTATTTTATCAAAATCTAGAGTCTGTGTAGTATTTCCCCCGTAATTAAAGTAAGGTACTTCACTAGATATGATAGGGTCAGTCCAAGTATAATCTCCAAACACTGTTAAAGGTGTCGCTGCATTTTCGTTTTTTGCTAAATTGTTAAATTGGAAAAGTTTACCAATTGGCGTTGAATTCGAATCATCAAAGTACAAAAGCTGATATACATAATCAAGTACTGGTGTAGCTTTAGTGATAGTGAAATTTATCGTTTTTATTATAGGTGCTGACGAGTTTTTGGGATTTGCCGTTATTACTGTTGTATACGGAACAACATTGACACCACTCAATTTCACTGTTGATTTAACAGTTGAGGAACCATCATATGTGACAACAGTCGTGTACGCATTTGCGCCTATCGCATTAAATGATGACAATTTCTCGTTTAGTGTGGCTAGTGTTACAATCCCAGTGTCAATGTTATCGCCTTGTGAAACAATTTCATGGAGAAAAAAGCTTGCTACTACCGCTTGCCCACTCCCGCTAAATGGTCTTGATTCATCTTCATTTATCAGGATTGGCACATGCCTTACATTTAAGTCAGAAATTAAAGTTTCCTCACCAGCATTATCTGTTACAACAAGGTTGTATACACCATTTTGAGTTATTGTGTAAATGGCACTATTCCCACTTAGGCTTTGAGTACTGTTTTCTTGAAGCTCGTTTATTGACATCTTAGGAGTACTTAGAGCGTTATATGTGTATGTATATTTATACGATCCGCTAACAAATGCGAGTTGCTGAAGTTCTCGTCCTGACGATGCGTTTATGCTTATCTCAGCCCCACCAACGATTGTAACAACTTCAATGTCTGGGCTTAGTGCACTGTCCTTATTAGTGGTATATGCAAGAACATGAAAATCAAGCTCCCTATCATAATTTAAGAGAGCAAAGGTCATGCCAACTACTAAAATACCTGCTACAATTAAAATTAGTAGTAGCTTATAAATGGTTTTTTTCAATGTGTCTTTTGACAAACTAGACATCAAAGCAAGCCTCCAGTCGACCTTTTTTTGTCTTTTTATATAAACCTACAAATAGTCGAATATATTGTATCATGTTAGTAGGCAATTGTCAATATTTGCTAGTTTTAAGAATTTTCAATAATTGGCGCATTTACTGTACGCGCGCGCAATATTTTATTAAATTGAGCCACAAAAGTAATTATTACATAAATGGTTCGACCGTAAAAATGTTAATTTAGATTATTGTGTTAATCTAATGATGTATAAATTGTTTTATAGACATAATTTATCGAGGTTTTATGCGGAAATTAAAAGAAAATACTGCTGTTTTCGTCATCAGCGAAGGGGTTTTTGATTAATATTGTAACGTATGTATTTTGACGGTCTAACCATAAATCTCAAAATGAAATTTAAAATATCTTAATGAAAAACACTTTAAAAATTTGCAATGATTTACTAAAATAAAACCTTAAGTAAAAAAATACATTTTGTTTTAAAGGTTTGTTTTCAAAACGTATCTCAAACTTTCATCAAAAATTCAATATTGGATTGTATCAAATTTTAGTGTTTTTCTCTTAGTCAAACACAATAGGCGATTTAGATGTTGGATATTTAATATTAACAGTATAGGATGACTTTGAAGTTAGATTTCCTTGCCATTTTGTTTCATTTTGATTGCTCCAAACAACAAAGCTTTCTTTCTTGTTTGAGCTATAGAGTTCTTTATGAAATTCAAAAAAAGTCAACTTGTTCTTTTTTGATGTATAACTATATGTTTGGTACATTGTCCCCTTAATGCTTTCCCATTTAAATTGTAGATCTTCGCTATAACCTGTAGCAAATGCGCTATTTCTGTATGGATTGACTAACTCCTCTTCCAACACATAATACTCAACTAAAACAGCCACCGTTTCAGAAAACCATTTACGCATTGTTATTGATGTAGTAGCACTCCTGTTAATATCATTGCATAGCCTTCTTAAAATATCACCATATCCGATATTTGAAAAGGGCGGCTCGATTTCTATATTAAATTCGCTTTCTAAGCCAGTGTATATTACGCCATCAGAGTTTTTAACTGTGAATATCCCAGCTATGTAACTATACTCAATGTTTTTTTCATCTTGATATAGGGAATTCTTTTTTTGGCTATCTGAATATTCTGGCTTCCCACCCTCAGCTTTTTTAGTTTCGAAATATTTTATTTTAGCTTTATAATCTTTGCCGATCTTGGTGTACTCATATTGGTAGTATGGTCTATCCCAAAGCGAGTCCTCTTTTGGTTCCATTTCAGATGGCATGAGCTGGTTTTTTTTATCAAAATTGATAATAGTAGCTTCGCTAGCCTCTAAAGTATACGAATATACCTCTTCATTATCTAGTGTAGAGATAATTTTATTATAATTATCAGTATATTTCCCCCCTTGCGTATCTAACTTACTTTCGTATTTTTCTTGACTAACAGTGCAAGCATTTAGAAAGACTAATAAAATAAGCATTATTAAGGTGAAAGCTACTACTATTTTTCTGTTCATTTTAACACCTACAAATATATAAAGGACAATATATAAAATACTGATTGTTAATATAAAACCTATTATTTATTTACAAATTGATTTATTTCTTAATTACACTTGCTTTTCTTCGACAGTAAGTAAATGATCTTGCTCCTCTTGCCTTTTTTTAGCTAGTCTAGCTCGGATATCTACCATTCGTCTCCCACTGAGTTTGAAAAAGAGAAGTGGAATAATAGTTACTAAATTTAAAAGTGCTGGGATAATCGTAAAAATCATGAATATCCCTTTTTGAGTAAACGTAAGCTGTGGTGGGGCGTGAGACGTTATGCTAAGTAATGGTGTTGAGAACAAGAAGAAAGCAAGTAGTGAGGCTAGAACAAAATCCTTAAACGCACTAGAAACCTTGCCTCTTAGTGAAATTATTGCAAACGTTATTCCTTCATTTCTCTTACCAGTTTTATCCTCCCAATAGTCTAAGGTGTCGATTGCCATAAAGTGTGGGACAACATTTATCAGTCCTACAGGAAACATTGCAATAGCCATAAGCAAGGCAGTTATATACCAGGGAACGCTCATACCAACAAAGAAAACGAGAATGAGTGCTAAGGAGTGCATAATTGTGCACACAATATATATTTGCTTAGGGTCGAATTTCTTTCTTAACTTTGGTGCAAGAAGCATACTAATTAGTGATGTAACAGCCCCTGGCAGGGCAAAGAAAATATTCAACGATCCATTACAGTAGATATATGTAACAACATAAATCGAAGCAGCTGAGACAAGATTTCTAAAGAAAGATAATAAAAGGGAAAGGATGAGCGACAAAAACTGTTTATTTTTTACTAAATACTTGAATCCATCTGTTATTTTGGGTGGTACCTTGGTAGGTGGTATCCGCTCTTTTACATTAAATATTCCCATAAGGATAAAGATTGGTGCCAAAACACCGATAACTATCCCCATTGTCATGTATACAAACTTCATCTCTAAAAATATGATAAGCACGGAATAAAGGACGAGTGCGGATTCTTCGGCAATCGAGCCTACTACCCTACTTATCGATATTATTTTAATACGCTCATCATTATTAGGGGATGCAACTGCAGGCAGTCCATCCATTGGCACACCTACAATGGTACCGATAAGCCCGTATGAAAAATAGGTGATATACATGTAAATGATCTTGCCAGCTGCTGTCAGACCGTTTATAGGTAAAAAGAGAAGTATTGTAATTATTCCAAACGGTATAGATCCAAAAAAGAGATAGGGGCGCATTTTGCCAAATCTTGTCCTGGTCTTATCAATAAACACTCCCATCAGTGGATCATTTAGCCCGTCAAAAATTTTAGCGATTAAAAACATGAGTCCCACCGTAACAGGTGAAATACCGAGCACCGCCGTGTAAAATATCAATAAATACCCTTGTGTAAGCCCTGTTACCGCTGAAAGTGCAAACTTTGCCATTGTAAAAGTGACATAGTCTCTTGACTTTAAATATTTTTTGTTAGCTACACTCTCAGGATTAACACTAGTGCTTAAACTTTCTACATTCTCCATACTATTCTCCTAGGACTTAGTTGGTTTATTGTTTAGCCTTTTCCTCTGCAATTTTTTTATTTAATTGCTCTATAAATAACGCCTCGTCAAATGGTAAATCAATTTCTTTATTTAACCAGCTAGATAGGTATACAGCATTTGAAAGCGTTAGCCCGTTAATACCATCGGTGCCAGGTGCTATCAGTTTTTCACCCTTCATGACGGCTTTGCTAAAATTTCGAATTATATTCATATGCTGTCCTATAATTCCTAAGGCAAATGCGTTTTGTAAGGTGCTTGTTTTATATGTTTTCTTTTTATATGGAATACGTGGCATAAATTTCTTGTTATTTTTGTTAAATTCGGTCTCTTTAATTTTCAATTTGTAATATGTCATTTTTTCTGACAATGCATGTTGCTCAATTACAATTTGTCCACCATCACCATCAATTTCTAGCCTGTTAGTACCAGGAAAATCATGCGTTGAAGTGACAAAAACACCACTTGCCCCATTTTCGTATTCAGTATAGAAAGTTACATCGTTTTCAACATTTATATTACGCTTAACCGAAGTTTTAACATAACCCATAACCTTGATAGGCATTCCAGCCAGCCATTGGAATAAATCAAGCTGATGTGGGCATTGATTTATCAGCACACCACCACCTTCACCTTCCCAAGTGCCTCTCCAGCCACCCTGGTCGTAGTATGCTTGTGGTCGATACCAATTTGTGATTATCCAGCTAATTCGCTTAATTTCTCCCATTTCTCCACTTTCTATGATCTTTTTTGCCTTGCTATATAAGGGATTACTGCGCTGATTGTACATTATTCCAAACACTCGATTGGAGCAGTCTTTAGCCGTGTCATACAACTCCCTAACTGCTTTTGTGTAAACACCAGCTGGCTTTTCACATAATACATGCTTTCCAGCAAGCAACGCCTCCTTTGCTATTACAGGGTGCGAGTAGTGTGGTGTTGCTATAATGACTGCATCTATATCCTTAGAACTTAATAATTCCTTATAATCGGAATAGCATTTTACCTTTGGTAGGTTTTTTTCAGCCCAATCACGGCGGGCCTTGTCAATGTCGCAAACCGCTAAAAGTCGCGCGTTTTTGTCCAAGCCATAGTTAATTCTTATCGCATGGTTATGTCCCATCTTGCCTATGCCAATTATTCCATATCTTAAATAATCTTTCATTTGAGCCTCCTAAACCAAAAATATATTGATTTTTATATTAACCTAGATATTTAATAACATTGATGTAAGTTTCTCGTATTGCCAAACAAAAACATCCCATCTAGTAACTTTCTGAAATCGTCTAATGCCCATGCTCTTGTCGATTTTTTTAAAAACTCGTCCAAATTTTGAAAATGCCATGAAAGGAATGAGTGCTATAAGTCTTTTGAGCAGTGCATATTTTGCAGTATGTGGCTCAAGTGTTAAGAACCCATCATAATTTCTAAGCTTTAAGTCTTTTAAAATTTCAAAAATTCGCCCGCTGCCTAGACCTAGTGGCACTTCAACACCACGATCACAATCCTTCATATGGTAGTAAACTGTAAATTCCTTTGTCATTTCATATGCTAAATATGGATCAACCCCGCATTGGATATAATTGGATGCATCGAAACATAGTTTAAACTTAGGATGCGCTAGTGCGTGGTATAATTTTAATACTCGCTCTGGAATATCACCATAAATCTTTTTTTCGTTTTCGTGTATTAGGATGATATTACTCCCCTCGACGACACTTAAAAAACCCTTCCATTTTTCTACAATCCTTGAAAAGACGCTTTCATCCTGCGTATCACAATCGAAAAAAGAAAAACATCGAATATATTGGCACTCTGTGATGTTACATATCTTAACTAACTCTTTTAATTTTTTAATTTGGTTTTCGTATGCTTCATCATCGTTTATGGAAATTTTTCCTATAGGTGACCCAATTGACGAAAATTTGATATTAGCATCTGTTAGTGTTTTCCAAACCGATGATGAAAACTCCTCACTGCTGTATTCGGATATGTTTTTTTTGTTAATTACGCGAGGACACATATATGAACAATTTAGATATTTAGCAAGTTTGATTTGCTTGTCTAAAGATAGTGAAGCCTCGTCAAAGAAACCTGAAATTTTAAACATAGTAACCTCCGCATTCTAAAGGTAAAATTAATTTAATTATTTTTCTAATGCATCTATTTCCTTTTTGATTTGAGCTCTCAAAAGCTCATCATAGGTTTTAGGATCTAATGGCAAGAAAACCTCTGTGTTTGTCCAAGAAGACGTGTATATTGCGTTTATAAGCTCAAGTGCAAATATACCATCGCTAGCTTTTGCTATGAGCGGCTCAGAGAAAAGTATATGATTGGTAAAATTTCTTACGATTCTAATTTGTTGCCCATATAAAAGATCACTTATTATTTTAATACCATAAAAAAATCTTTTTACATTTTTTCTTACACTCCCATAGCCTTTTTTCGTATTTTTGTTTACATCTGGCTCAGACATTTTAAAGGAGTATAATTTCAAACGGCTTTTAGTAAGCACAAGCCTTCCTTTTTCGCCAGCAATTTCTATCCTGTTAGTGCCATGTAACTCATGTGCTGAGACACTAAGATTACAAAAAGCACCATTTTCATATTTGAATAGTGCGCAAACATCGTTTTCGCCAGAGATATTTCTCCCTACGGTTCTCATCTTAGCATAAATACTTTTGGGCATACCTGTTAGCCAACTTAAAATATCTAATTGATGAACACATTGGTTTATTAACGTGCCACCGCCTTCAAGTCTAAAACTCCCTCGCCATGAATTTTCTCTGTAGTATGCATCAGATCGATACCAATCAGTTATGATGAAATTAATTCGTTGAATTTTCCCTATAGTACCACTATTGATCAACTGAAACGCCTTTCTATAAACTGGATTCGTGCGTTGGTTGTATACAATGCTCGAAAGAGCTGATCCTTGGTAACTTTTTAAAAACTGATTGAACCTCCCACCTTCACTTAATGTAACACCCATAGGCTTTTCTATAAGCACATGCTTTCCTAGCTTTAAAAAATACTCAGCTATTACTAAATGTTGGTAGTGTGGTACAGCAATTATCACAGCATCAAAGTCAAAGTCTTCTGGTATATCCAGGTAATTTGAAAACTGCTCGATTTTCTTTCTGGTTTTTTTAAATTTGTCAAGTGCCTCTTTAGATATGTCTACAACCGCTACTAATCTAGCATGCCTTACTCTTTTTTTGTATAAATTAGTAGCATGCACACTGCCCATGCGCCCTACACCTATGACTATGAACCTAACAATCTTAGGTGCTTTCATATTATCACACTCCAGAGTAAGCACTAAACCCTCCGTCAATTGGGATAACAATCCCTGTTATAAAGCTACTTTGACTGTCATCGGTTAAAAACCGGATGGCTCCTAATAATTCGCTGGGCTCACCAAATCGATTCATTGGCGTTTTACTTATTATCTTTAACGATCTAGGTGTTAAACTACCATCAGGATTGAAAAGGAGTGTTTTGTTTTGGTTTGTTGCAAAAAATCCTGGCGCTATCGCATTCACTCTAAGTTTAGCTTTAGCAAAATATACAGCTAACCACTGAGTGAAATTTGAAATTGCGGCCTTGGCAGCTGAATAGGCGGGTATTTTTGTTAATGGCTGATATGCATTCATTGATGAAATATTAATAATTGACCCACTTCCTCTTAATGCCATTTGCTTTGAAAACACTTGAGTTGTTAAAAAAGCACCCTTAAAGTTTAAATCAAACACAAAATCAACGCCTGACTCTAATAACTTAAAGAAATCCTTGTCAGACTCTAGATTAGGATCAAATATTTCATCACTAGTTGTTGCATGAACATTATTTCCACCAGCACCATTGATCAAAATATCACAAACACCAAAATCCTTTGTTATATTCTCTTGAGCTATAATTAATGATTCCTTATCTAGTACGCTTGCAATATAGCTTTTTACAGTCCCTAACTGTGATAGTTCTTTTTCAAGAGCTAATGTTGACGCCTCGTTGACATCAACTAGTGCTACCTTTTTACCGCACCTTACAAAGTCTCTAGCAATAACGCTACACAACACACCAGCTGCCCCAGTAATTACAACAACTTCACTACTATTTTCTTTTTTGTAAACTTTCTTTTCAACCATTTCAACTCCGATATTAATAGATTTTTTATTTTAAATAACTCGGCTCTTAGTAATTGCCTCATAGAGCCCAGCAATATAGGTAGCGCCTAGTGCTCTATCATATAATCCATAGCCAGGCCTACCCGTCTCGCCCCAAATCATTCGACCATGGTCAGGCCTCACATATCCATCAAACCCATTATCTAGTAGTGTCTTCAAAAGTAGATACATGTCAAGATCGCCACACATAGACGGATGTGCGGTTTCAATAAAATCCTTTGAGTTTGAGCACTTAATGTTTCTTAGATGGGAAAAATGTGTCCTAGTAGCTCCAGCCTTAATAATCTCTACTAAGTTATTAGACTGTTCAGCACCAAAAGAACCAGAGCAAAAGGTAATACCGTTAGCAGGGTGAGCTACAATAGATGCAAGTCTCTTTACGCTCTCTACCGATGTGATAATTCTTGGCAATCCAAACATACTCCATGGCGGATCATCTGTATGAATTGCCATATTTATGCTACACTCAATTGCAACTGGGATAATTTCTGTTAGAAAGTAGGATAGATTATCCCATAATTTTTCCTGCGTTACATCCTTATATGCATTTAATAGTTCCTTTAATTCTTTTTTCGTATAGCTTTCATCCCATCCAGGGAGTGAAAGACTCGATGTAAGTGGATTTAAGGAAAGAACATTCTCATGCACATACGCAAGGGAATTGGATCCATCCTTGTTAACTACGGATAATTCACTTCTAAGCCAATCGAAGACAGGCATGAAATTATAACAGATGCATTTAATGCCATGTCTTGCAAGGAGTCGTATGTTTTTTTTGTAATTTTCTATGTGTATCTTTTTAGTCTCTCTTCCTAGTTTTATGTCCTCATGCACTGGCACACTCTCTACAACATCGAAATTAAGGCCGTGGCTATTACATGTGCTCACCATACTAGATATCTCATCTTCTCCCCAAACGCTCCCAGGTGGAGAGCTATATACGGCAGACACTATAGTACTCACTACTGGAATCTGTCTAATTTGAGTAAGAGTAATACTGTCTTTAAAGCCATACCATCTAAACCCGATTTTCATCTTTTTATCCTCTTTTTTTATTATCTAAAATGCCTTTAATGTTGAAATATGCTATATCCTTTGCAGTTTTAATCAGTCCATCTAACTCCTCGTTTTCAAACTTGGCTAAATAGCTAGATAACTCACTTCTGAAATAATCGTGCCTAGCGTAGGACAAAAAGGATCTACTATCTGTAACCATCCCTGGAATTTTCCCTATATGGCTTAACTCGCTAATGACTTTAAAATATTTCTTGAATCCGTTCTTATGATCATTAAACCACCACGGCACACCCACACTCACACCTTGAAATGCGCCTGCAAGGGTTACTAATGGGTAATAGAAACAAGGATTTAGTGCATAAAAGATGACAGTAGGTAACTTCCAGCTCTTTTGTGTCTCATTGAAAATATTCTTAATATTCTTTATTGATATACTATCCGACACAATATCGTAGCCTTGATCAGCCCCTTCTAATGCATACATTTTTTGATTGACGTTTCTTTCAACCCCAATATGAATTTGTGCAATAAAATTATACTCAGCACATTTTCCAAGCCAGCATGTATACATAAAGCTAATAAAGTCATCAACCTCCTTAGAACTTAATTTAGCATTAGAAAATTTCTTATAAAATGCACTTTTTGCATTGGAATAATCGGCCACACCACTAGGGAAATAGTCAATCCCAATATCAGAAAAATCGCATCCCGCCTCCTTGAAATCGCGCATTCTCATTTCTAGCGCCTTTAAGTATCCTTCAAAGGATCTCTCAACCTGTGTCAATTTACCAAGCTTTTCTAGATATTGTATAAAACCATCACTTCTAATATCAATTGCTTTGTCAACCCGAAATGTAGGAACCACATTCGTTTTAAAATCTTGAGATGCTAATTTTTTATGGTACTCAAGTGAATCTAATAGATCATCAGTGGTCGCTATATATTCGACACGTGAGTCTTCTATGATTTTTCTAGGCGATAATTTCTTATTAACGATAATTGTGTTAACTAAATCGTATATTTCTTCGGCCCTGTTTTCATCTAGTGGCAGATCAATATTGAAATATTTTGAAAATTCTAGTTTGCTCCACTCGCGAATGGGATTACCGTACGCATTTTCTAGTGAAGCTAAAAAGTATTTGACCTTGCTTAAACAAAACGCTCGGTAAGTAGTTTCATTACTCTCTAAAATATTGATGTTTTGTGTGTATTTATGCTCCACGCCAAAAGCGCGCATCAGCCGCATTTTGTAATGGTCATCTTTTAACCAAAGATGTGCAAGATCTCGAAACGGCTTGTCATTATATATATCCTCTGGACTTAAATGACAATGAAAATCAATTATTGGTAGATCCTTAATAGCAAAAAAGATTTCTTCCTTTCTATCATTAATATCTTCATCTTTTTTAAATGTCTTGCTCATCTTTGTACTCTCCCCGATTGATTACCATTCATTAATGCCTCGATCTCAATTAAGCTAACATTATTAAAATCCCCAACAATACTATGTTTAAGACAAGACGCCGCTACTGCAAAATTAATAGCATATTCAGAGTTCTTATTTTCCATTAGTGAAAAAATTAACCCAGCAACAAAACTATCACCACTACCTATTCGGTCTACAATATCTATCGAATAATCTTTAGCCTTGAAAAAACCTTCCTTTGTAAAAAAAACGCCAGACCAATTATTTTTACTAGCTGATACACTAGAGCGCAAGGTGAATGCTACCGACTCAATGTTAGGAAACATCTCCTTAATCTTTTTACATACCTCTAAATATGCAAGAGAGTCTATAACCCCTTCTTCTATTTTAGTACCACTAGCTACTAGTCCAAACACATCACTACATTCCTCTTCGTTAGAAATAAGAATATTTGTATAAGGCATAAGCGCTGACATAATCTTTTTTGCCTTTTCTCTATCCCATAGTTTTTTCCTATAGTTTAGATCGCATGAAACCTTTATCTTTTTCTCTCTTGCAAGCTCTAATAAAAACTCAAGTGCGCTCAATGCTTCTTTTGAGAGTGCAGCCGTAATTCCTGAAAAGTGAAACCAATCAATGCCGTCAAAAATACTTTTATCTATTTCAGATAAACTAATTGAGTTTATCGCTGAATTTTTTCTATCGTATATGACACTACTAGGTCTTTGCGATACTCCCCTTTCAGAATAATAGATCCCCATCCTTTCGCCACCACGCAAGATATGAGTAGTATCGACGCCTAATCCTTTTAGTTCTCTTATGCACGCATCGGCTATGGCGTTTTGTGGAAGCTTAGTAAAAAAACAGGCATTTTTTCCTAATCTAGAAAGAGCTACTGCCACATTTGCTTCCCCACCACCAAAATTAAAGTCAAAGCTTGAACCTTGTCCAAACCTTAAATAGCCCGGTGGCTGTAATCTTAGCATTATCTCGCCAAACGTTAGAAACCCTTTCATATCCATCCTTTTTTAAATTTTCTTAATTGATTAGTCACTTTATAAGTTATGATATGTTGTCTATAAATTTTAAGCTTAACTTTTTTTCAAATATTACTAACTATCGATTTTAAAAAACTATTAGATTAAGGCTTTTTCGCTCATAATTTAGTAATATTAAAATTTTTCAAACTCTACTAAAAAGGCAATTTTAATCTAAGTTTAATTATGTTTAATTTTAAGCTTACGCTTTTAAAAATTAATATACGGTTTTTACTATGCTAAATATAAATCTTCTTTCTTTATATTTGACTAGTCCAAGAGGCAATGTCAACACCCATTCTGGTAAGTGCACTACTAGATCCCACCGCAAAGGCTCCTGCGCTAAACCAAGCCTTTAAATTACTAGCATCAACACCTCCAGTCACCATAAACCTAACGTTTGGAAATGGCCCTTTTAATGCCTTTAGTGTTTGAAGATCAGCGGGAAAAAGCTTTACTAGATCCACACCATATTCTAGCACAGTTAAAATTTCACTTGGAGTTCTAACACCAGGAATAACTGCAACCGAGTACCTGTTACACAGCTTGATTACATCAAGCAAGACTCCTGGACTCACAATAAAATTAGCTCCAGCTAAAATAGCAATTCTTGCAGTTTCAGAATCAAGTACCGTCCCAGCCCCTAAAATCATGTCAGAGTTTTTAAATTCGGAAGCTACTGCTTTCAAAACTTCATGTGCGCTAGGTATGGTGAATGTAATTTCGATTAATTTAATTCCTGCTTTTAGTAATCTATCAACGGTAGAAATAACGTCCGCTAAAGAATTCCCTCTAATTACTGCAACAAGCTTGTGTTTTTCTATCGACTTGAATACCTCAGCACGCGTCACTTCAATCACACCCCTAAAAATTAAAAATATCATTTGCAAAAATTTTATATTAGATAAGTTAAGTATAAATCAAGCAACTATTTTAATCAATATCTAATTTAGTGAAATATATGGACAAAACGGATATTGGTGGTATAATAGTGATGGAGAAATTTATGTTAAACTTAGCATACATCGGAAAGCAAGGCAAAACCTTATTAATACCTTCACACAGTCACCCAACCTTAGAGATAATATGTTGTACCCACGGTGGTGGCTCAATCCAATTCGACAACGGAAATTCAATTGAATACATTAGTGGTGAGCTTTTGATTATTCCAGCCAACATAAAGCATATGAATAAGTCATCTTCTGGCTTTAAAAATATTTATTTACATATTTCTAACCAATCTATATTTACAAAAACACCCTTTAAAGCCATTGATACAAATGGACAAATAAAACAACTATTAGAGCATCTACTTTTAGTTTCAGCACAAAGCATGAAAAACCGGAGCTTAATAATTCAAAACTACCTTGATCTCATTCTAAATTTGATACATGGTGCTAAGGATACAACAAAATATTCAGAGTTTGTAGAAAAATTAAAAGACAAACTAATTGTAAATCTATCCGATTGTGACTTTAAAATCGTTGATTATCTCCTCACTTTTCCTTTGAATGCAGAATACCTTAGAAAATTATTCACAAAAGAAACAGGCATTTCTCCATTAAAGTTTTTACTAAAAATTAGAATGGAGAATGCCGAGCGTCTCCTTTCCTTGACTAGCAATAATATGAAGATTGAAGAGATATCTCTCATGAGTGGTTTCTCGGATCCTCTTTACTTCTCTCGACAATTCAAAAAATATTATGGGGTAGCACCTAGTAAGCTCAAAACCCATTAGATCAAAGTATGTGCTAAATCAACCTTGTAATACTTTAGAAGAAATGATCCTAAGATTAAATTGTCTATCTCAGTACCATCTACCCATTCATTATTAATTTCTGCATTTTTTGATTATTGCCTTGTTTAACTATTTTGAGCTCTCAGATTTTACCATTACTTATATTTTAGTCACTTTCTTGGTCAATACACTTATATGAAATCCATTCAAGTTTTAAAAAAATTCCAGTTTTTTAATCTTTGCGATGCATATTAGCAGTTTCTTGGTCTTTTTTAGTTTTCGTTTTGCCGTCCATTTTAGGAAAATTGCCTAAGTAATCTTAAATTTCTTGAATTTTAGCTATCTAGTAGCTCGTTTTGAATTTCTATTGTTGTTTTCAATATAGCCGCAATTTTTTCGATGTGATTAAAGTATTCTATTGTTAGGATTTCATTTTTATGGCCTTTAAACCATTTGTCAATTACCTGATATCCGCCGATATAATAGTTATATACATCACTAGGTATACCAATAATCGCTGTGGTTTTGTTTATATATAACTTCTCATCTACATACCTAACCTGCTCTATATTCATGTTTTTAGATCCTTCAGTTTCAATTTCTAAATCAAGCCTTATATCGGTGTGCATTAGGTGAGCTAGTCGTAGTCTCTCCCCCGCCTTTTTATATTTAAAAAATTGGTCTTTGTTTTCAATAATGGGCACTCGCGGAAAGTCACGTTTCAAAAACTCATTATATTTTTTTCTAAACTTTGGATCGAAAAGAACACCATAACAGTAATCAAAAACCTCAAGTGGAGTGGGTATTTCTTCTAAATTTTGAGTTAGTTTTTCTAACACGTGCTTATTGAAGTTAGTGCTCCAGTCTAAATTTCCCTCTGGTGCTAAAAATAAAGGTGCAACGTAGCATGGACGAACAGTAATGCTTTTATTTGTTACCCTATCAGTAATAAAAATCATTGAAAATTGTTGTGAGGTAGTATCACCTCTTGAATAGACTAATCCAATATTTTTGCCAATCGGTGATGGTGAATCCTGTAGAAAATTATACATTATCCTTGTAGGCATATAAAGCCAGCCCGTAGATTTGCCCGAATAATAAGACCAACGATTATCAAATGGACGATGTGCAATTTCTTTTATTGCGCCTCCGTTTAAAACATCATCTCGAATCTTCTTGGCAGTTTGATTGCGACCAAACGAACCAAAGAGATTTTTAACTTCAACACCGTCTTTACTTAAATCGTATCTTATCGTGTTAATTCGCTTTTCTAATTCAGCTTTAGTGTAAGTAATTGCAGCATCATCATTTCCAGACTCCATACCAGTAGCACTTACAGTAAATAAATCCTTAATGTTAACACATTCCTCGTAACTATCTCTACCTTTAAAGCTATGCTCTAAAAAAAGTGGTGTTTTTTTATCAATAGATAATTCCTTGTAGGTAATATTTTTACTTTCTAGTATTTCGAACTTTTTCTCTCTTAAACCATACAATTCGGAATAATACACCTTTGCCCAATCCTTATTTTGAGTCTTTTTGATCGCAATAATAATTGCTACTCCTGTTCTTATATCAAAAACGTTTTCGTCCTTGCTTCCATCAGGACAACGTTCTTTTTTATTGCTATTTCCATGTAGGTTTAATATGTAAATTTCGTCAAATGTACGAAGTAAACTCGCGCGCATTCCACGGAATGTGGGATTATCAAGATATCCATTGTTTGAAATATATGCTAAAATTCCCTCCCCTTCCTTTATAATGAGTTTTTCGGCAAATCGTATAAATTTTACATAATCGTCGTTTAGACTATTTAGCGTGATTTCTTTTAGAGGTGTTTTCCCATCAACCTCTAGTTTGTATTGAGAAATGTCATATTTGTTTGTTGAGCGTGCATTATATGGTGGATTACCGATTATAACTTTAATTGGCCAATCGCAT
>JAITQU010000185.1 GCA_031288735.1 Christensenellaceae bacterium | reverse complement strand
CGATGCCACGTTTTATACACAAAGGTTGCAATTCTTATGAGATATACGAGGGAAATTTATGTTCTTTGTCGGTCTGAAAATTTTCAATTTTCTGCGACAATTCATTTTACATTCTACATGCTTAGTAGAATGTTGAAGTTCCTTGCTATTTGTGTAGACAAAAAAGCAACCAATTTAAAATATTTGTTTTACTAAAGCTAGCATTTTTTAGTTGAGATAAGAGGGCAAATATAAACATTAGTGAGGTTTTTCTAGGTTACTAGACTTGATTTAATAATGCTAATGAGACAATCCAAAGATTAATGCTACAAGCTCATGAATTTTAGCTTATACATATTACTTCTCTAGCAATGGAAAATTTAGTGATGTAAGGTATTTTTAATAGTCTTGTTGGTTTTAGCTTAAGTGTTTCTTTGTTGGTTTACTGTTCACAGCTTATCTCAACTGAATGAATCGTTAGTGGTAGTAATCTAAAACAAATTTTACAAATTGTTATTTCAAGGTGCTTATTCAAAATTTGAAAGGTTTATTGTAGTGATTTTCAGTTTACACGATGTGGTTTCATAAATAGCAAGCGGAGTGTAAATCTTAAAAAGTTTTTTCATATAGAGGGTGAACAGTAACACAAATTAGTATAAAATTATGTGCGTTTCAATACGTTTTTAGCGAATTTCTGTGAATATATATATTGTTGGAGGTGCGTATGCCATTTCACTGATTTTTTACTAGTGACATTGCAGGCGGTTTAATAGCGATCAAGTTTGCTTGTCACGTCTAGAAAAAAGGATAAAAAACAAAAATATCCTGCGAATCCCCCTAACCTTTTCGACAGTTAATCCTTAATTGGCAGAGTTGAGGATAGTAAGTTTCAAATTGCCTCGGCAATTTCAAGAGCATTTGTTTCTATCATTTTACACTTGAATATCTTGGTGTGGCTACGCAGGTTTTTAACGGCTTAGTCGGAATCGCAAAACACTCCGAGGTTTTACATTTTGAGGTTTCGAATATTTCTGTAAGTTTGATAAAGCAACGCATTTGTTAAAAATATCATAACCAATGGCGTTAAGGTTGTTTTTGAAAGGACTATTGTTGATTGTTTAAACAATATTTTACTTCAGTTGAAATTGAAGAAACTCTTAATTCACTTGAGCAAATAAAGGTGTTAAACAAAAAAGATATACTCACCTATTTAAGCTTCATGTGATGCTACATTTAGAGCAAGGCTGGTTTCATTCTTTCGTTAGCCATTTATCGCTACACAAAACTTCTTTAACGAATCCGCAATACAAAACAAACACAAAGGTTTATTTTCTTCAGGATGATTTAAAAAACAAGGTTCTACTAGGATGGAATCTAATTGCACCAACTAACCTAAAAGCAATCGTAGCGAGGGAATTTAATTTGGTTTATAAGAGCATACTTAGCTAGCCTTGAAAAAACTAACTTCATTAGGGATAATTTAGGAAAGGCCGCTCTTTGTTATTTTAGTGTCGTGCTAAAAGAAGAATAGTATGAGGGGTTTTATCATAAAAGCAAAACAATTGTAGTCTTTTAGATTGATAATATATAGTCTGAATAGATGCCCCAACGAGTATCTAGAAGATATTGAGTTAGTAAGGTGCTAGGTACATAAATATGCATTAGAGAAGAAGGAAGATAGCTGTGCAAAGTTGGTACTGTATTACAAAGTAGAGTAATGGTCTCTAGATAACTACCGTTAAATGCGCCATCTAACAGCGCTACGTTAGATGGAATAGTAATGTTTTTTAAATCATGGCAATTTGAAAATGCGTTCTCGTTTATCTCTACTAAGGAATTAGGCAGAGTGACGCTTTTGAGACGATAACAATTATCGAAGGCATAACTATCTATCTTAGTAACACTTTGAGAGATAGTTACAGTTTCTATATATGTAATATCCTTAAAAGCTTCTTTTCCAATTGAAGTTAGTTCGTTTGGGATTATAATATGCTTTGAAGATCCACGATACAAAAACAACGAATTGTCAATTCGTTCTACGAGAAAACCACCATCGATATAACTAAGGCTATCACTTGAGTAAAAGATTGAAGAATAAGCATTATATAATGCCTGGTACTGAGTTAATAAGAGGTCTGGGACTAGAATGAAGCGCAAGCTAGAAATATAGTAAAATTCGACGGGGAATTCCAAAACGATCGTTGAATTTAGTGTAAGACCTAATAGTGGGCCACAAGATGCTAATGATCCGACTTTCACTACATTACTAGGAATGTATATATGCGATAAGGAAGAATTGAAGAAAGCGTTGTCATCTATAATTTGTAGCGAAATAGGCAAGGAAACAGACACAAGATTGATGCAATTATTGAACGCATAAGAACCGATGCTAATAACGCCATCAGTAATATCAACTGATTTAAGAAATTCTAAGTCATCAAATGCATAAAACGCAATTGAAGTAATACCAGCTGGAATAATGACATCAGCTTGATTACCAGTATATTTTATGAGCTCCATCGTAGAACCAGAAATGATGAATGTATCTTCTATTATGAGTGTATCATAAGCTGGGATGCTAAGTGCATATCTATGTTCTGGCAAAATTTTGAAATAAGAATCTAATAGCTCTGAGGTGACAATTATTGTTGAAATAGAGCTCGGTAGGGCAACAATTCCAAAAGTTGGCAGAGTCCTGCACTCAAGTGTTAGTGTATTTAGACTAGAGCATTCATAGAAAGCATGATCACCAATTGAGGTTACATTTTCTGGTATAACTATATTATCCAAGCTATAGCATTTATTGAATGCATATTCACCAATTGATTGTAGTGAGGCAGGGAAGATAATTGAGGTTAAATTAATACAATAAATGAATGCAGAAGAACCAATCGTTTGTAAATTGCTAGGGAGTGTAACACTAAGTAACGAGCTATTGGAGCTAAATACACCAGAAGCAATATTGACGATTTCATCAGGTATAATAACACTTTTAGACGCACCACCTAAGTATTCAATAAGAGTGTTAGTGCTTTTAATGACAACAAAGATATCATATATGATCTCTATATCACTTTCGGAGGTAATGATTATTGAGGCATAATTTTTCCAGTTTTCAGTGGTTTGATATGTGTTTAGAAGAGATGGGTTAGATACAAAGATTAGTTTTAGGGATTGAGGGAAAACATACGAACCTAAATCGGGAACGGTTGTACAATCTAAGGTAATGGTTTTTAGTGCATTGCAATACGAAAACGCATTATTTCCTATTGAGGTAACACTCAAAGGGATTACGATATTGGTTAGGAGGTTGCAAGAATTAAATGCACTAGTTCCTATCGTTTGTAAAGAGCTAGGAAAGGAAATTGTAGTTAAACTTGTGCAGTTAGAAAATGCCCCATCGTTGATTATAGTAACACCTTCAGGAATAGTTATTGTCTTTAGTGAAGTATTATTACTAAACGCATAAGGGCCGATTGCTGTAAAGATGCTAGGAATTACAACAGAAGACTCAGAGCCTATATATTTTGCGAGTATTAGCGATCCTGATATAGTAAGGAACTTTCCATCAATTGTTTCTAGTCCATTAGCAGATGCAAAAATCCTAGATGCATAATTAGACCACATAGGACTAGTTTTATAACTTTCTAGCAGATTATTTCTAACAATTATGCCAAGCAATGTATCACTATAAGGAAGTGCGTCTAGCCCTAGATCAGGAACAGAGGTGCAATTTAGTGTTATTGTTAGAAGACTAACACAGCCACTAAAGGCATGATATCCTATGCTTGATACGTTTTCTGAAATCACTATTTCAGATAGATTTATGCAACCAAAGAATGCAGAAGCTCCTATTGTCTCTAGAGTAATAGGTAACGATACTGAAACCAAATTATAATTGTTGTAAAACAAATTTTCAGCTAGTGCAGTAAGCCCATACGGCAAAGCAACATGAGAGTCTTCTCCTAAATAAGCTAAAAGTGTCTGAAATGTAGGATTTATTAGGAATTCGCCATCGAGAATTTCAGTTTGTGAGGAAGAAAACATCCTATTTGAATACGGACTCCAGTTACTGTTATTTATATATGTATTAAGCAGGGCATCTACAACTAAGATGGCCTTTGTAGCATTCGAAATGATATTATCACCGATCAGTGGGATAGCCACACAATTTAAATAAATTAGTCGTAAAAAATCACAACCATTAAAAGCATCGCTTCCAATTTGTTCGACGCGTGCTGGAATTATTATACTAGTCAAACTTGAATTTAAAAACGCATTATCCCAAATTGTAAGTAGAGAACTAGGAAGTAATACGCTAGTTAGAGATGACCAGAAATTATTGGATGTGGCAAATGCGTATTCTTCAATTAGTGTGACGCCCTCTGCAATTTCAACGCTTTTTACATTTATTGCATTGTAAAACGCACGAGCACCAATTCTTAAAGCCTCCGTAGGTGTTACTACATGAGAATCAGAGCCAAGATAGGCAAGTAGAGTAGAGGTTGTTTTATTTACAAGAAATACATTTTGGATTATCTCTAGCTCAGGATCGGATAGAGAAAAAATGATTGATAAAAACGCATAAAACATAGGTGAATTTTTGTATTCAGCTAATAGCGAAAAGGGCACGAATATGGCACAAATGCTATATGGCAATGAATCATTCTCAAGACTTAATGTCGAAATGCTAGAATTAAAGGTTAGAGACTTTAGAGCTGAGTCCTCGAATGCATTACTTTCTATAATAGTCAATGTAGAAGGTAACAGTAGTTGAGTAATTGAGCTAGAATAAAATGCAAGTGCCTTTATTGTATTTAAACTACTTAAAATATTCAAACTAACTATATGAGAAAAAGCAAAAGCAAAAGAGTTTATAGTTACAACTTCAGAAGACAAGGTTGCACTAGTAGTTAAACCTATGTAAGCTAATAGCTCTTGATAATTATTAATTACAAAGCCATCTTGAGTGAATGTTAATTCATTTTCAGTATATATAGAGGTGCTGAGAAAACCCCACTGATTTTTGTATGCGCCTTTAGCCGCATCTTGGACTATTATTATAACTGATGAAACACCGTTCAAAATGATACCAGCAAAGCTATTATCAATTTCTGGCGGTGTTAGCGCACCTATTTTTAAAATTGCAAATACCCTAGAAAATGCAAGTCTTCCTATAAAATTTATACTAGCGGGCAATTCTATACTTTTTAGATATGAACAATTCTCAAACGCACCACTTTCAATTTTCACTCCATTAGTTATACTAACATTTCTCAATTTAGCAGGCAGATTTGCATTAGAGCCAGAGAAAATATATGAAAATTTAGCATCATCCCCACTAGCATCAATGCTAGCTCCAACGAATGGGAGTGTTAAGCTTTCCAAATTTACTTTCCTAGAAAAGACACCTTTTGATATTTTTGAAACTAACTTTCCATTGTAATACTCAGGGATGACAACAATAGGGAGGTCAGAGTTAACTTGAGTTAATTCATAAGTATCATCATCTAACTGTTTATAATCGAATGGCGAAATTAAATCGCTAACATTAATAAGTATTGAAATTGATTTATCATTGTAGCTTATAGTAACGTTTTTTGTACCTGCAGTTGATGTGTCAAATCCAGAAAGCATGCTTAGCGTAATAGGAAGTTCACTTGTCGATCCGTCTTCAAAGCTAGCAATTAGGCTAGCGAAAGTAAAAAAATCACCTACATTGTATTCAGTCACAAATGTACCTTCTTTTATGGCAATTCCAATAAGAGCTGGATAAACATTTATCTCTATTTGAGTTGTCATTTCTAAGTAAGTAATAGTAACAGTCTTATTCCCCATAGTTTGCGTATCGAAGCCTTGAAGCATTTCAGAGGTGATATCAACCTCTTGGCTAGTTCCATCTTCGTAGACTACCCGTAATTTCCCACCCGTGAAAGGGCTGTTAAGAGTGTAGGTTTGATTGAAAGTACCATCTATTACTTCAATATGCGTAATTGGGTTTTTGGGTTTACATGCAAATAATGAAAGCAGTAAAAGGACACACAGAAATAGGGTGAGGATTTTAAATCTTGCAAATCTATTATTTAAAGAGTTAGGACTAGTAATAATAAAAACAGTAGAGCTTTTCATAATAAATAGTTACCTTTGTGGATTTACGATTTGACATTGATGTAATTTTACATTGTGTCTAATATTAATATATGGTTAGCCCGTCAAAATACATATGTTACAATATTAATCAAAAACCCCTTCGCTGATGACGAAAACTGCATTATTTTCCTTTAATTTCCGCATA
>JAITQU010000180.1 GCA_031288735.1 Christensenellaceae bacterium | reverse complement strand
ATGCTTGCACACAGCCAATACTGTTAGCACACATTGTTTACTTTTTGTTAATTATTAATCAAATATAGTAATTAATATACCCACCATCATAGAGATGTTCAAAATGTCTTCCCTCTGCTGTGAGACATGTCTGAATTCTTTTAAACAGATTTTAGGAAACTTGTTGCAATTTACACTGTGGATTGTTGGCATAAGCAACACTTCTGAGTTTTCCCCACAAACAAAAATCACAGGGGTTTAGATCTGGGGATCTAGGGGGCCACAAACCCTTCCTAATAATACTATCCTCTCCATTTATTTTGCCAAATACACTGTGTAATGCTCGGATACTTTCCTTTGCTGTGTGAGAGTCACGCCGTCTTGCATAAAATAACCGAATCTTTCTTCTGCAGGTGACGAATTAATGAAAAAGACTTAGTATTTCATAATGTATCAATGAGCATCAACAGTTCCTACATAAAATATTGGTCGAATGATGCAGGTTGCACTAATTGCACACCACACGCCTACCTTTTGGTACCTGCAAAGATAGGCCACGGCCACCAGTTCTTTTTACTTGTACGATTCATATCTTTAATGATATCAGATATATCTAGTAATCTGCTTAGATCGTCGTCTGCAACAATAAGCTGCTGTTTTTTTTTTTCAATGGTATGACCCATACCTGTAATAGCCTTAAGTAAGCTATTTTCCTTCGACAATATGTCAAGATCAATGTTTAATTTGTGTTTCTTTCTTTATTTGTAAAAGGTAAAATTATTTTTTTACTCATATTAGCCTCTGCTATTAAAAATACTTTTTAAGTTTACATCGAGCTTTATCACTTTTTTATTAATGTGATATACATTCTTGCATTAGTTATGGATAATAAATAATGTATTTGGAAATGCTTTCTTACTCTAATCGGAATTTATAACATTCATTTTTCTTTAAAACTAAAGTGGCTTTTTTTTAACTCTTCTTTCGGTGGCCTCTTCGAAGCTTCCCTCAGGCATAAAGTTATGGCTACTGTAGAATCGGTTACTCCCTCTACAGTTCTCAGGTCATCTATCTCCTGACCTAGAATTCCTCTCATTCCGAAATTATCTAGTAGTCTTTTAGCGATAATGCTAGCCTCATCCCCATCATGTACTGTGCCCAGAAACGTTTCTATTATCTTACGGTCAAGTAAAGCTTTGCCATTGCTTTCCAATGCTCTGAATTCTACTTTTTCTCTACGATTATTTTTACTATTATTCTTATTACTCATAAAACTTACCTTTTTTTAGATACTATTTATTTTTAATTATTTACTACTGGTTTTCAGTAGCCTTGGCATAAAAACATGGCTTCCGGGCGAAGTCAAGTCACTTTTTTCGATTTTTTTGTTTATTTTTTTATGCAAAATGCAAAACATATTATTAACTTTGTTATCTTATTTTAAACTTATAAATTTTTCTGGCAGATAAGCCTGTCGTTTGCGAGATAATATCAATTGAAATTCCTTCTTTTACTAGACTTTTACTAGGTTGAATGTAGATTATGGTCTATTTGCAGAAGAGTTATTCTCTGAGTTAGAGAAAACCAACTTTGCCTACTAGTCCTGGAGGTGATGGTCCTTGGAATAATTTACGGTCTCAATTTAAGGCATCTTTGCCACTTGATGGTTCTGGTGATGGTCCGCAGTTTGAGTTTAAAGCTCCTAGTGTGAGTGGTGTTTCTGGTTCTCATAACAAAGGAAGCATCTTTACAATGAGTGGCTCTAGTAGTCAGAGATAGTCCACTCATGAGCCCTTGCTGTAAGTGTTTTTTTTTGGTCTTAGCAAATAGAGAGGTGCTTTGTGTCTTTAGTAAGAAGTTTAGTGAATGGAGATCTTGATGGTTTTAGGCAAAAGTTTGAGTCTTTTTTAGATCAATGTCCATCTTTTTTGTACCATGTAGGTGAAGGTCTACTCAGGCAGCCCACAAAATGACATTCAAAATCGCAATCAAAAGTTTGAGTCACGGGTTTTTATTAGGTTTTTTAGCAAATTTTAGCCATCGTTACACAATAGATATTGACCTTGACTTATCTCCTAGAAACTCACATGTTGCTTTTCTTGTACGTCGTCAAGCAGAGAGAGAAAACATTCCTATTGTTATTAATCTTGCTACAGAAATAACGTGGCCACATATTGCACTAAACCGTGCCATAGGTTATGCTGAAAGGTTACACAATTCTTCATTTATACCTATTCATACTACATCAGAGCATACTGTTTGCGTTGGATTAAATTTTAATTTAGATCCTTTTAGTGTTGATACAGTAGGGCTTCAACAGGATAGATTCCCTTTAGTGCAAAGATTATTTGAGTGTAGAAAATGAAGAAGTTGGAGAAAACATTAGAGATTTCTTACTTCATCTTCCTGCTGAAATACCAATGAATGCAGAGAATTATAACAGAATATTTGATTGTATAACTGGTCTTGCTTTTGGAAGTAGTGCTTTTGATAATGGGTATGTACCAATACAAAGGAATGGAAAAAGAAGTAGGTTACAAGCAACAAAATACATACTTAGATATGGTGATGAAGATTTAAGAGAACATGTTTCAACTATGGTTTTTCATGTTGGTCTTTCTATAGTTATACTTGATATTAGAACTAATAATGATGTACAACAAGGAGCAATCAATTTAGAAAATATTGATGTTGGTGAGAATGATCCTCACGTTTATAGTGTAATGCACACTTAATGATCAGTTTAACCTAAATAATCACGTAGATAATCTTGGTTTATATCAGTTATCAAAATGTAAATAATTTTCTTGATGGTCAACTTGTAAAAGTGCCTAATGCTGAAAATGCATTGCAATTGCAAAGCAGTTAATGTTGCTGCTTGTGTAATCTCGTTTCTTTGACCAGCAGTTAAAGTAAAT
>JAITQU010000131.1 GCA_031288735.1 Christensenellaceae bacterium | reverse complement strand
TTCGCCAGAATCAAACTTATCAAGTCCACCGAGAACATTTAATAGCGTTGTCTTTCCGCACCCACTTTTGCCGACAATAAAAACCATGCCAGTATCGGGTAGTGATAAATTCACATCCCTAAGAGCGACTACATTCGAATATCTTGTTTTATAAGTTTTGTTAACATCTAATAATTTAATCACAAAAATAATACCCCGTTTCTGTTGTGCCATCAACACCTTGCGACCCAGTTGAGAAACCAGTTCCACCAGTTCCGACAGCACCGCCATTGTCATGAGAACCTGATTCGAACAAACTTGGTGCGTTCGCCCCACCGTAACGCACACGACCACCATTGCCGCCATAAATATAAACACGTGCAGTAGAATATGTCGTTAAACTATATGCCTGCATTCCAATTGCACCTTGACCTCCTGTGACTCCAGTTCCGCCTTGTCCCCAGTCCCACCATCACCATCATTGCCTAAAATGATACTAGGGTCACTACCAACACTGCCCGTACTGCCTTGGGAATCAAAACCTTGTCCTCCTATTCCACCATAAATACATATAGTTGAGCCATTCCTGCAATACAAATATATGTACTAGGTGCATAAATAGCAGATTTGCCTGACGTAGAACTTGAACCTACCACACCCCGTATCCAAGTAGAACTATAAATATTTAAACTATGGGTTCCGCCTCCTACAATAATAGCATAATTGTCGTTACTCGCTCGGAAGTCAAAATTCTTAAAGTATACTTCACTCGAAAAAGAAAGCGTATTAAATACGAGCTGCAAATTAGTGTTGTTGTTTGATTAAACTTTTTTTCAACGAACAACCTCCTTTGTATGACACAATGAGTCCACTAAACAAGATTAATTCTAACATAAAGTATCATTTTTCACAAATATTTTAGTAAAAGAGTATGAATGCGACCAAAAACAGGTTACTGTCCAAACCCCATATGAAAAAAGACACAAACGCAAATAATTTCCCAAATCGTAAATAATTCTCAAAAACTGGAGTGTATATTAATTTTTGCAAACTTGTATCTTAAAGATGATCGAGTACAGTCATTGTAGAAACTTCTCAAACATACGATGTATGTCTGTGAAAATTAGGATAAAAATTAAGTATGGAAATCCATGTTCATGATCGCTAATTTCAATTATTATTTTCAAAAATACTGTGCATGTGCCTTTAAAACATTTTCGCAGTCTCTTTGACATTTTGCCTAATTGTAAGTCACAGCTTACATCTGGACTGATGGAATGTATCAATAGTCGCATTCAAGAGATTAAAAATAACAAAAGAATTCAAGAATATCAGCAATTTTATTGACATGATTTACCTTGAATCGACGGCTCTCGATTTCACCCTTACCCACACAAAATAGCGATGAGATAAAAATGATAGTGCGATAAAATACATTGTACATACTTCAAATGGGAGTAAACGAAGTTTGGTTACTTTTCACATGCTATTTGGAAAACAGATTACAGTTCACATAATTCAGTTGAGGTGTGAACGGTAACATAGGTTAATCCATTTAAAAACAGTAGTGATATATGCTTGCCTGTAGTATAATATGCTTAGAAAAATTGCAGGTAGCTAGGTGCTCTAACAGAGAATGCCCTCTATTCACAGTGTTAAAGGCACGACAATTTGTATTTTCATCTAATTGCCTTTGCGTGTTCTTAGAAAATGAACCTTTAACTTCCAATTTTAAAAACTCTAAAAGGGATTTTTGCGTTAAAAACAAAAATCCAGTAATGTATTGGTAGAGACATGTATAAAGAATTTTAAAATAGTTAATTTAGGGAAGGTGACATATGTACTATGACAAGATTTTGGAAAAGTTTGACATAAATGGTTCCTTTTGTCTTTACCATGCTAAGCAGTTTTTGAAAAGGGAAGTATCCGAAGTCGAAAAAACAATTCCGCTCATCGTAGTAGAAATTGCAGATAACAAAGAAGAAGTAAGAGAAAAACTGAAAATGTTCTATGGAGCTTGCCATCCGATAAGCGTATGCAAAAACAATGATGTAAGCGTTGGAACAATTGAAAATTTTATAGATGCCGATGTAGTATGTGTAACAGTTAGCAAGTGCATAGAGCGAGATAGGTATGGATTTAGTGATTTAATCGAAATCATTAGACGGTTGAGGGATATAGACGGGTGTCCATGGGATAGAGTGCAAACTCATGAGACAATACGCTTGAATGCGCTAGAAGAAAGTTATGAGCTAATAGAAGCAATTGATCTTAATAGCGCATCTCTAATCAAAGAGGAAAGTGGTGATGTGCTATTACAAGCTCTGTTTCATTCTGTAATTGCCGAGTCCGATGGAGAGTTCACTGTTAGTGATATGATTAGCACACTAACAAGCAAACTAATAACTAGGCATACGCATATTTTTGGAATGAACACAGCAAAAAATGCAGATGAAGCCCTTGCATTTTGGGATAAAGCAAAAAGCAAGGAAAAAGGTGTAGAAACAGCAGTAGACAAGATCAACAGATTGCCAAAAACTTTGCCAGCTTTAATGAGAGCTGAAAAAACACTAAGGATCATTTCAAAGGCTGGTTTTGAGTTTGAGAATATAGAAAATGCTTTAAAAAAACTGTATAGTGAAATAAATGAGCTAATGTCAGCTAGTGAAAGTAACCGCGCTTCGGAAGGTGGTGACGTTTTGTTTGCTGCAGTTCATTTATTAATGATGATGAATATTGAAAGTGAGCTTGCCATCAATGAAACAACTAAAAAATTTTCCAATCGATTTGGCTATGTTGAAAAGCAGGCTTTAGAAAGTGGGAGAAAGGTGAGCCAATGCAAGCCAGACGAATTAATGGCGTGGTATCTAGAGTATAAAGAAAATGAAAATAGGTAAAATCGTATTAAAATCCAATCTTATTCTACCTGCTATAGCAGGATATGCTGATCCGGGGTTTAGGATGCTATGTCATCGTTTTGGAGCAGCACTTACGTGTACAGGAATGATTAGTGCTAAGGGGCTAATGTATGGAAACAAAAAGTCGGGGCTACTACTTGCAACTCACGAATCCGAAGATATAAAAGTCGTGCAACTTTTTGGAAATGATGCTAGTATTATTGCAAGTGCCATAGAGTCTAGAGAACTTGAAAAATTCGACATAATTGATCTAAATTTTGGCTGTCCCATGCGCAAAATTATAAGCAATGGTGACGGTAGTGCAATTATGAACGACAGTAAGGCATTATTTACCATTATAAACGCCGCTGTCGTGGCCGCAAAAGATAGGCCTATAACAGTAAAGATGCGTTCAGGCCCGTCTAGAAATAATAGAAATGTTGTAGAGCTAGCTAGGATTGCAGAAGAAGCAGGGGCATCTGCTATTACTGTCCATGGCAGGACAGTTGAAGATCTGTATTCAGGTAATAGTGACAATGAAATAATCGCCGATGTTAAAAAAGCAATAAAAATCCCTGTGATAGGAAATGGTGATGTAAAGGATAGAGAAAGTTGTTTAAAAATGATAAATGATACGGGCGTTGATGGAGTGGCAATTGCAAGAGCCGCAATAGGTGCACCGTATGTGTTTCAAGAGATAATGGGAGAGCGTCCAGATATAAACATTAGTGAGTTGATAAAAGAACATTTTAATCAACTAGTTTCAATATTTCCTGAAAGTGTGGCTGTAAACAATATAAAAAAACACATTTTAGCATACCTAAAACACATCCCAAATTCGAAACAACTCAAAGTGAGTGTTTGTAAGATAGAGTCAAGTCAAGAATTCAATACTCAAATAAATTTATTAGAAAGAATTTTAGAGGAACAAAAGTCGTTTCAAAAACATTAATGCTAAAGACTATAGGAGTAGTCAATCTCTACTTCTAGTATAAATTTTATCTTTGTTTAGTCTAATATCAAGCGTGTTTTAGAGGACGGTTCATCGCAAAAATTATATAAAATTTCGCACGGAAGTATACTTTATCTATATTATTTTTACTTATTTGATTACAGCTTAATCTAAAAAAGTCTTACTCGCATAATTAGCGTTTGTGACAAGGAGGGAAGATCAACATATATCATAATAGGTGCTTGGTTTTCTTATAGCTACGTTAATTAATTATGCTTAAAAAACATTAAATGATCTTAAAGCTGTTTTTTGAACCTAAGATGAATTGATGATCTGCTTGTACCATGCTACGGCTCGAAGCACAAATATATTTTTAAAAGTCATCACAAGTCAAGAGTGCAAGAAGATGAGAATCAAGGTTTTTAATATGTGTTTAGGAATATTTATCAATTTCGACAATAATTTCATACCTAACACCATCCTCCTTTAACGAGTTTTCAACTATGGATACAATATCTTTTAAACTAAGCTTGGAGGAGAAAGGGATTGCAACATCAAAAAATAATTTTCTAAATCCGATGCATTCAATCACTCTACAATCGTGCATGGTAATTTTGTTATCAAGTGCCGTGATGGCAGATAGCACTTTATTTTTTATCTCTAGCGAAATGGGATCATTACTCTGTGGATCGATGTGTATAGACAAGCAAACGTTGCATTTATTTGATAGATCTCGTTCAATTGTGTCGATTAGCGCATGAGATGTTAGCATGTCCCAATGAGCTGGCACTTCAACGTGCGCAGTTGCGTATTTTTTTGAGCTACCATAGCTATGAACAAGCACATCATGGACTCCTAGCACCTCTGGGTATGTTAGAATTGATTTTTCAAGCTCAGAGACCATTTTTTGATCACCAATTCCAATTAGTGGGCTGATGGTGTCTTTTAGGAGTTTTACGCCTGATATAATAATTGCAGCTGATACTATCAAACCAAAAACGCCGTCAGTGTTGACTTTAGTAATTGAGAAAATGATAATCGAAAGTAAGACAATTCCAGTAATGACAAGATCATTCCTTGTATCTTTAGCCGTTGCAAAGAGCGCAATTGAGGAAAGTTTTTTTGATGCCACTCTATTTAAGATAGCCAAAAATATTTTAATTGCAAACGACAGAGAAATTGTCACAAAGGTAAGCAGTGAAATAAAAATTTCAGTAGGAGTGATAATTTTTTCAATGGAAGTTTTTGCTAAAAACGAACCAGTAATAATGATAAAAATTGCGGTAAAAAGACCAGCAATATATTCATAACGAGCATGTCCATAAGGGTGTTCAGGGTCTGCTGGTCTATCAGAAAGTTTAAACCCTATAATAATAATGAAAGCTGAAATTGAATCTGAAAGATTGTTTACAGCATCAGCAATAAAAGTAATACTCTTTGAAAGTAATCCTGCTAAAAGTTTTAAACTAAAGAGCAACAAATTGCTTAAAACGCCAATTATCCCCACGATAACACCATATTTGTTGCGCTTATTTGAATATTCGATTGTGCTTTTTTTATTAGCTTTCATTAAAAGTTTTGTGCTTAAGGCTTTCAATACCAAATATACTAACAGATAACAATTCGATTTCAGCACTGCCATCAGGCATCAATATAATCTTAGTTCCGCCAGTAGTATTGCCATTGTCAAGATAATTAATGCCAGTTTTTACACCGTTTACGTGTACTATTGTGTCAGAGCCACTGTAGAATTCACCACCAGAATGGGTGTGTCCAAAAAAGATGAAACCTGTATTCTGTTGAGTCATTAGTAAATCTTTAAATTCAGTAGGTGGGATTGGAAACTCATCAGGATTGATATGGCAAAATATTTGAGCGGGCAAAATCGCACCATTAAGTGCATTTAAACCATCAGTCACCCATTCATACCATTCGATCTGAGATGGATATATGCCAACCTCATAACTAGCACCAATGCGATCAGGCATGATTTTCTTTACTTCATCATTGGTGTCTAGGATGATAACGGCCTGCGACAGTTTATTATCATTATCAACAACACCTATTACCTGATTGCCAACTCCTTCTATATTATTAGGGCCAGTCTTGAAATAAGAAAAGGCACCGTCTTCTAATATTTTAGAGAGCACGATTTTATCACTATTGTATTCCCCATCGTGATTGCCAAATGCGACGGTCCATGGAATTGAAAGTGATCCAAAAAAGCTAGCAAGCCTAGTATATGCTATGTCAGCAGCAGGGAAAGTAATAAGATCACCAGTAATAATTATCAGATCTGGTTCAATACTTTTAACAAGTGCCTTAATCTGCATTTTCAAATAGCTATCTAAAATATAGTTTACACCAAACTTTGCCCCAAACGAGCCAAGGTTTCGATAATGAAGATCGGTTAACTGCAGGATTTTGATTGAACCGTCATCGGTTTTTATAACTGGATAGGCAGCCATATCGAATGGATCAGTAGAGTCCCAGTCGGAAAATAGGGGCGGCTCGCTTTCGAGAAATGTGTTTCTACCATAATTAACTAGCTTTTGCTCATAGCAGAAAATACTAGTTAGCAAAATACCGAACGCAATAACTAGAAAGAGTAAAAATTTAAGAAAACGCCTTTTCTTTGTTCGTCTTGTTGACAAGTTACACGCCCATAGAGATAGAATTTTGACCGCCTTTTGCTGTAAGAAGTTTGTTCTTTAGTTCATAAAGAGAGTCTGACAAATCAACCTTATAAATATGCGGATTGATCAAACGTTTGTATTCATCCCAGAATTCATTCCGCCTTTTTTCCGCATACGAGATAATATCACAAAGAGCAGGAGATGTGTATTTTTGAACCCCGTCTCTAAATATTTCAACAGGTAATTCACGTATAGAATACTCGGTAAACGTTGTTTTCTTCCACGTTTCAATAGGATGAAAAATAGTAAGCGGCTTAGACGTATCAATGTTTTCATCACGTAATGCAATCAGATCAGCTGCCGCCATGCCATCAGATTTATAAATTCTATAAATCGTTTTAAACCCAGGATTGGTTATCTTTTCTTGTGTGTCAGATATTTTCATCTTTGGTTCTAAAGTTTCACCATTGTATACCCCAGCAAGCTTATAAACACCACCCAGAGCAGGATTTGGGGATGCAGTAATAAGCCGTGTTCCAATTCCCCAGACATCAATTTTAGCTTGTTGGACCTTTAAGGAAACTAATATGTTTTCATCAATATCGCCACTTGCAAATATTTTTGCATCAGGAAACCCAGCCTCATCAAGCATAACTCGTGCTTTTTTTGATAAGTACGCAAGATCTCCACTATCTAGACGTATACCAATTGGAGTGTAGCCATTTTTGCGTAATTCCTTGAATATAGTAATAGCATTAGGGACGCCGCTAGTTAGAGTGTCGTATGTATCTACAAGCAAAAGACAGTTATTTGGATAGATATTAGCATAAGCACGGAATGCATCAAGCTCAGAAGGATAGCACATAACCCAACTATGCGCCATTGTACCAGTAACCTTAATTCCAAAGAGCTGTCCAGCTAAAACATTTGATGTAGACTTGCAACCACCTATCATTGAAGCTCTAGCACCATATATCCCAGCATCAGGACCTTGCGCTCTTCTCAATCCAAATTCTGCAACACCACCAGTAGTCTCTTGTGTAATTTTTAGTGATTTGGTGGCTATTAACGTTTGGTGATTAATGATATTAAGTAGTGCAGTTTCGATAAGCTGTGCTTCAAAAAGAGTGGTTCTTACAGTTAATATAGGCTCTTCAGGGAAAACGATTTCACCTTCTCTGCAGGCAAACATGTCACCAGAGAATTTAAAGGTTTCTAAACGTTTGAGAAACTTACTACTAAAGATTCCAAGTGATCTAAGATAGTCAAGCTCACTTTTCCCAAAATTGAGATTATTGATATATGAGATTGCCTGTTCAAGCCCTGCTACAACTGCAAAGTCTAAGCCTGGCGCAAAACGGTAAAACAGATCAAAAACAGCTTTTTTGTCAGCGATACCTGTTTCGAGATATCCATTCATCATAGATAATTGATATAGATCGGTTAAAAGAGTTAAATTGCGCATTTTCAGAGCTCCTTAGTGTTTATGCTTCTTTTTGCTTTTGTTAAATGGAATGGGTGGGTGTTTTCGTTGAAATCTAGGCTTACGGTTTTCATATGAATGAGTTGTCACACTAACATCAACGTGAAATTTTGCCTCCTCGGATTTATCATTTTCGGCACCACTTTGAGTTTCCTTTTTAGGTGCGTAGCGTTTGAGCTGTAAAACTTGATCGCCTGGGACGCCTCGTGGAAACCAAACACGCTCACCCTTTTTGCGTTGGATATATACTAAATAGACGAAAAGTCCGATACAGGCAACAATAAGGACAGCAAGAATAACTTGTAAAAACTCAAATTTTTCATATTCTGCACCATCATCGCGCAAAAATTCCATAAAGAATCTAACTATACCATAACCTATAAGGTATGATAAAATACCAGCACCCTTTAGTCTAATACGCTTCAAGAGCACGAGTACAATAATACCCATGGCAAGATTCATCATAGATTCATAGAAAAAACTAGCCTGAAAAAACCCATTTTTATCAGCTATAAAAACAGAATATGGAAAAAATTGAAGCTTAGAATTGGTAACAGCTGCTCCGTAAATTTCTTGGTTAAAAAAGTTTGCCCATCTACCGAATGCTTGTGCAAACAAGATTGTGGGCATTGCAGAATCCGCTATGCCGATAAAATCTACTTTTCTAATTCGGGACCAAAGAAAGATGCCAAGTGCGCCACCAATTATAGCAGTAGTTATGGTTATACCGCCTTCGCGGATATTAATCCAGCGATAAACGCTTTCCCAGGTGATGGGGGATTCGAAATATTCCGATGGACGAACGAGCACATATCCAGCTCTTGCAAAGATAATAGCTAAAGGGATTGTAATTATAAATACCTCAAGCCATTCATCAGACTTTATTCCTGCCTTGCGACCACGAAACCATGCAAGGAATAAGCCAATAAACATTGCAAGAGTAATAATTATTCCATACCAAGCAACTTCTATACTTCCTAGGTGAAATGCTACACGCTGAATTTTTCCTGTCCAATGCATTGATGTCCCCTTTTGAAAAATACAAGATAAATATCTCATATTTCAAATATATATTATAAATACTAGCCGAGACTTTAGGTTCGGATGATAGTTAAATTTAAAAAGCTAAATCTAAAGATCAATCTTGATTGCACCATGTCTGCGAATTTTTACTGCAAACACGTTTTCGCTACCAAATATAAGATCCATAGACCTTACAAATGCGTCAAGAGAGGTTTTTTCTACAAACGTTAGAATTGTACCAGCAAATCCGCCACCATGTACACGGGAGGCAACAACACCTTCTGTGCTTTCAACAATTGCAAGCGCAAGTGCCACAGGTTCTTGTGGATCACCTTCGGGATAGATGTTTTGTAGCTTTTTGTAGGAGGAAAGCCCTGATGCGTTTATCAAAGAAAGGAATTCCTTCTTTTCGACACTAGCAACAGCAGCAGCAATCTTTTTTGAACGAGCATGCTCCTCGAAAAAATGCAAAGCACGTAAAATTGCTCTTCCACTAAAACGTTGCTTTAGTGTCTTTATATTGTGTCTAAAGGTAGTCTCGTTTACTTGTCGCAATTTGTCCTTTCCATAGAATTTAGCAATACTTTCCATATCAGACTTGATGGCGGCATAGTTTTCAGTTAGATTACAGTGATCGCCACCACAGTTAATTACGACAGGCATAATATCATCAAAAATAAAATTAAGTTTTCTTACATATGGAGCGGTTGGGTTTTCAAAATCAATATAATTAATGCCGCCTAGTGCAATGGCTGCCTGATCCATAAGCCCAGATGGTTTGCCAAAAAATATATTTTCAGCGAACTGAGATATTGAGGCTCTCTCCATTGCGGCAATTTTCCCATCGTTATAAAGGACGTTTAAAATCTCAGTTACTAAGACCTCAAAGGAAGCAGAAGAGCTCATGCCTGCACCCTTAAACACATCCGATACCGTTGTTGCTGAAAAGGAACCTATTTTATAGCCTCGATCGGCATAGCATCTTAAAATACCACGAACCATTGCGTGAGAGGTGCCTTTTTCTTCCTCATGATATTCAAGGTCGTCAATCCCAACAATGACATCTGCATATCCTTTGCTTTTAATTATAATCCAATTATCATCACTTGGGGTAACACATGCAAGGGTATCAACAGACACCGCAGCCGCCACAACAGCACCGTTGTTGTGGTCAGTATGGTTGCCAGCCACTTCAATTCGACCTGGGGAGCTGAATAAAAGAGATTCACCCATGCACCATTTATTATGTTCAGAAACTAAATCAGCAATTCGCTTTATTACCACTTCAGGAGGTGATGCATACAATTGATCAATAATATTAAGAAATTTCTTACTCTTCTCTAATAAAATTTTCGTATTTATTGTTGTCATTTACTGCCTCACGTATGTATAATGTAAGAGTATTTTTGTTAATTATAGCATAGCAACCTTGCAATTGCAATAAATTTGACATTGGCACTATAGTTGTAGCATGCTAGTTCAAGGTAACACAAGACCAAAAAAAAGAGGGAAAACGGTAAATAATTATGCCAAGGAAAATATTTAATATCGCTGACGCCATATCAACACTTTGTGATTATGCAATGGAGAAGCTTTATCTTTCGAAAATAGATCGAATCTATGCTGAAAATCAGCTATTAGCACTGTTCAAACAAAGCGAGAGAAGTGAAGCGCACATGCAGGAATTAGGCTTTCAGGTCTTGTTAAACCTAATGGTTGATTATGCTTTAAGTAAGCAAATCTGCACAGAGGATGAAACGATGCTCTTTGAAGGAAAAATCATGGGATTAGTGACACCTAGCCCTAATGAGGTGATCAGTCGTTTTGATAATATTGCCGCAAACGAGGGAATAGAAATCGCCTTGCAATATTTAAACAACATTTCTTCTGCATCTAATTACATAAGGATGGTCGATATCGAAAAAAATGTTAGATGGACTGCCGAGGATTTAAGGGGTGATCTTACGATCACAATAAATCTAAGCAAGCCTGAAAAGGATAATAAGCAGGTGCTACTAGCAAAAACACAGCCGCAGACCAATTATCCCAAATGCCCACTATGCTTAGAAAATGTTGGATTTTCTGGCGATATGAAAAGAGCCGCTAGGCAGTCACTACGTGTTATACCAATTGAGCTAGCTGGAGAGGATTGGTATTTTCAATTCTCCCCCTATGTTTACTACGAGGATCATTGTATTGCACTTTCTGAAACACATCGACCTATGAGCATAAATGCTAGGACTTTTACAAGATTATTAGATTTTGTTGATTTGTTTCCACACTATTTTATAGGAAGCAACGCCGATCTACCTATAGTTGGTGGGTCTATTTTATCACATGACCATTTTCAAGGTGGGAAAAAGGTACTCCCTATGCTCAAAGCTAGATCTAAAAAATGGTATTCAAATCAATTTAATAGTGATGTTAGCGTCTCAATTCTTGATTGGTATAATTCAGTAATACTACTAAAGGGTGAGGATAGACACACATTAGAAATGCTTTCTAGCACAATACTTGAGGCATGGAGAGAATATTCCGATCCACAGGCAAATATTTATGCGAAAACTGAAAAAGAGCCCCATAATACAGTAACACCTATAGCAACATTCAATGATGATTCAACGTATTCAATTTATCTAATACTAAGAAACAATCGTACTGATAAAGAGCATCCGCATGGAATTTTTCATCCTACTGAGGATATGCATAACATTAAGAAGGAAGGGATTGGACTTATTGAAGCAATGGGGACGTTCATATTGCCAGGACGATTATTTTATGAAAAGCAGAGGATAATTAATATCCTAACGGGAGCTGACACACTCAATTTCAAAGCAATTCACGAAGACCTTCAGCTTACTAGCCATCTGCCAATGATTATGCAGTTAGTAAATGACTTTGGAACTTCATGCTCTATTGAAAAAGCTGAAGAGGCCGTTGTTTCTTACATCAATTTGATATGCAAAAAAATATTAGATTGCACTGCTGTATTTAAAAACACTTCTCAAGGCGAGTGTGCGTTTGAAAGATTTTTTCAATCTATAAATTATCATCCAATAAATTTTTAAAAATTTAGAAAGGAAGTTTTTTTTCGAATTGATGCTATGTTGTCGATTAAAAAAATCCATTAAGCCCGATTTTTAAATATCTAGACAGCTTAATTCATGTAAGTATTTCTAGTTACTGTTCACACCCTCTATGGGAAAACAGGATTACAGTTCATGCGTTGCATGATATGCGATAATTTCACCGCTTTATCAGAAAGGGGCTGCATAATCGTTTCAAACGTAGAAAAAGTTAATTAAAACAGCAATTTAAAAAATCTGTTTTAGATTTAACATCATAAACTAATAATTCAGTTGAGGTGTGAACAGTAACTATTT
>JAITQU010000193.1 GCA_031288735.1 Christensenellaceae bacterium | reverse complement strand
TTTCTGCATTTAAAACGATCATGTTGTGAGTTTATCCGCTAAAGCACGGACATTTTCCAAAACAACATGCAGCGGACGGACAATAACTATGTTTCCCCATATGGGGTGTGAACTGTAACTGTATTGTAGAATGTATGTAGAATGTAACGAGTTACTGTTCACACATTAAGTGAATTAATTGTTAATGGGTTAAACTGTAACGCTATTTTAATTAGTGTGCTTATTGAAAACCTTTATTTGAAAGCACATATTTTTAAGCATAAAAAGATGCGTTTTTTAAAAAATTCGACTCTTTTTTTCGTTTTAGTGGATTTTACAATATTGATATACACTCCCCGTTAAAATGCAAATTTAGAATATTGTGATAATCTAATGATGTAAAAATGCTTGATGGACTATTTATCGAGATTTTATGTAGAAATTAAAGGAAAATACTGCAGTTTTTGTCATCAGATAAGGGATTTTTGATTAATATTGTAACGTATGTATTTTGATAGACTAACCATATTATAATAAAAGCGAACTGGAATGCCAATAGTCCCATCTTTAGAAGTCCCGTCTTTAACCTTATGTGTGAAAAGTATCCCGCCTCTATAGGCGGTGAGATGAATCGCACCCTTGTTCGACCGGCCTGTATTGACACTTCGGAATTTGTGATAGAATCAGAGTATATAAGGGAGGTCTGATTTTTGAGAGGACTTGGATAGCAATAATCATTCGGTGCGGAGGTCTTCGATTACTCACCTCATAGCGCATTACATCGAACCGTGGGACGCACGGGGATAGCTCGGTAAAACATCCTGCCGTAAGTGGGAGTTCCCAAGAAGACCCCGACTCAAACGTCGTAGGCGTTAGTCGTCGGGAGTACGTCACAAGTTTATGTTACTGTTCACACCTCAATTTAATTATTAATTTACGATGCTAAATCTAAAACTATTACTTAAATTACTATTTTAATAAATTTTTTATACGGTTGACATGATTATATTGTGACTCTTTCTACGGAGCGGTGACATTTTTTCTAATATCATGAGTTTTCTGATTTTGTACTAAAAACTCATGGCGCATTTTAAGACCTTACGCCCTTCCATTTATCTTGTTTTCGATTAGCCTTGTATGTTGGTACGCATCCATCGGGGACTGAAATACCAAATGCCTCACAAATATCTAATTGTGCACCTTCATATGCTGTAATCATTGTTTTTTTATTTGCTTGCTCAATGTTTTTCCATAGAGGGTCAACAAACAAGTTTACAGTTGCTGTTCACACCTCATATAGAAAAGAATAATTATTGTCCCTCCGCTTCATGATATTTTGGAAAAGGTCAGCACATTAGCGGGAAAATGCACAACAGTAAATGTTTTAAATTTAGAAAAAGTTCCTTTAAATAGCAATCTAAGAAATGTGTCCAAGATTTAACACTATTAACAATTAATTAAGTTAAGGTCTGAGCAGTAACTATTAAAGCATTGCATTTTTTCATATAGGGTGTAAGCAGTAACAAAAAAAACAACAATGAAAATAATCAAATCTATATATGGTTAGACCGTCAAAATACATATGTTACAATATTAATCAAAAAACCCTTCGTTGATGACGAAAACTGCAGTATTTTCCTTTAATTTCCGTATAAAACTCGATAAATTATGTCTATGAAACAATTTTCACAGAATTAGATTAACACAATAATCTAAATTTACATTTTGACGGTCGAACCATATATAAAAATGTAAATGATTAGTTTAAGAATGTCGTTATAACAAATCAACACTTACATCATATTAAAACATATGTTTTTTAATATTAAACATAATTAAATTCACCGATTATGCAACCTATGTCAGCTCGCATATACCTTAACACTAACAAACTGAGCTGTTCTAAACATTGGATTCCTTTATTGAGCTTTTCAAGACCACAAACCCTTGAGAAAACGCAAGCGCAACCATTGCTCTCGTAAAGATAATAAGAAGCATCCGCATTTTGTTGTCTTTTGCACAAAGTCTATGTAGCACCTATTTTCTTTTTCATACTCTTTTAAATTCTGTAATGACTGTGTTTGCGATTATGTCTTTTGTCTAGCACTTGCAAGGTTATAAAACCCGACTTTCGAGTTTGCTAGCAAAAAATAGTAAAGATTTTAGAAATATCAGATAAAACAATGAATCACATGGGAAAGTGCAAAAGATTAAAAGCAATTGAGTTTATTTATATAAGTTAAAAAATTTAGAACTAAATCTAGATCTAATGACTACTCAATATTATAATATGGCTATCGTTTGATTTACCAACGTAAATTCCATCATCAGTATAGACCTCAACATAATAATTATAGACACCAGAAAGCAAATCGTAGTCAATTAATACATAATTTAGAATACTATAATCTACTTCTGAAAGAAGAATTGCGTATTCTAAGTTTTTCTTGTAAATTTTATACCTAAATCCTTTTTTAGTTTGGAAACTAATCTGTATGAAAGAATAGAAATTAATTAGAAAATCAAAAGGAATGGCATCGTCGAAATACCTAGAAAATTCAAAAGGAGCATTCTTGTTGTCAAATAGCTCCGTGCTTATATATTTGAATGGTGTGTTTCGAGTTGCTATCAATGGCATATCTCCAATACTTGATGAATAAGTGTCGATGTCTACCTCAATTATGCCGTCTGGAATTTCAAATTTGCGCTTTGGTGGAATTCTTGAGTGTATATATTTTGCTAGTATTGTAGGATAAGCCCCACCTGTTATATCTTTCGAAATCATACTTTTTGAAGAATTAGATAGATTTCCAAACCATACACAAACGGTGGATTCTGCAGTATAAGACATATTCCAGGCATCGTTATTTCCTAAATTAGTACCAGCTGTTCCAGTTTTTGCTGCAATTTCAAATGGTAAGCTTCCCATTTTTTTTGCAGTACCTGTTTTTGTGGTATCAATTAACATATCAGTCATAAGATAAGCACTTTCTTTAGATATTATCTTTTTGCTTATGTTTTTTTGCAAATATACTATTTCCCCATTTTGATTTTCAATTTTCTTAATAAAATTAATGCTTTTATGGCAACCTTCATTTGCTAATGCCATGTAACTTTCAGTAATTTCAGTCATCGTAACCCCGTATTTCATCCCGCCTAATGACAACGCCAGTCCACTATCTTCAAGATCAAAGTTTAATCCCATGTGTTTTGCGATATTTATTGCATTTTTTATGCCTATATCATTTAAAATCTTTACAGCAATTGAATTACTAGAATTAATAACTGCATTTCTTATGCTTGTAAGTCCTAAGTATTTGTTTGCATAATTTTTTGGTGCATAACCATTGATATTAATGGGTTCATCGATAAGCATTGTAGCTGGAGATATATAACACATATCTAATGCTGGGGCATACACTAATATGGGTTTTATAACTGAAGCTGGTTGTCGTCTTAGATTATATAAAGAGATATTAGAGGTAGATTGATAAGATTTAATTCCTCCATTATTATTATCGGCTACAAGAGACAAAAAATCAACATTATTGAAACTAAATGCTTTATCATTGAATAAGTTTTCAATATAATTTTGCAGTGTTTGATCAAGATAAGTGTATATTTTATAATTTCCATAGATAACAGAGCGTGGATTTGTGTTTAAAATAATGGATGCTTCATCGAAAACAGCTGATAAATATGAGGAGCTAAGCTTTACTTTTTGTTTTTGTGGTGGTTTATATATATATTCGATGCCTTTGAGGTATTCATCATTTGAAATTGCATTGTTTTTTAGTAAAACTCCCAAAACTATATTTTTTCGATTATTTGCGTTATCTGGATGTAAAATTGGAGAATTTTTACCAGGATTTTTTACAATTCCAGCAAGTAATGATGCCTCAAAAATATCAATCTGAGATGGTTTTTTGTTAAAAAATATTTCACAGGCACGTAATATTCCATAAATCCCATCTCCAAAGTATATTGCATTTAAGTACATAGTTAATATTTCATTCTTACTAAAGGATTTTTCTATTTGTTTTGCTAATTTTGCTTCCTTTAGTTTTCGTTTAAACGTCTTTTCGTTAGTTAAAAACGTATTTTTAATTAGTTGTTGAGTTATAGTAGAACCACCCTCGCTTAAATAGCCTTTTTTAATATTGTTAATAAGTGCTCCTAATATTCTAGTATAGTCCAATCCACGATGTGAAAAAAAACGTTTGTCTTCTAAAACAACAAAAGCAGTAATTATTTCCTCAGAAATATCTTCGAAAGGAACGTATTTATTAAAGATATTTGAACAATTAACTATTTTACAATTATCATCGTATAATTTAGATATATTCTGCGAATTTGTGAGAAGTAATTTATCAATATTAGCATCCTTAGTAACAAAGTAAAAAAAAACCGCACTTGCAGTTATTACAATACTAAATAACAATAATAAAGCAATAATTATTCTGGTAACTGTTCTTTTAAACATCATAATATTAGTATGTTGTATTATTTTGAAGCTATTCAAGCTTAAAAGTTCTTAAATATAATTAAACGAGAATACTATAAGGGAGTGTATATTAATTTGTGTAA
>JAITQU010000189.1 GCA_031288735.1 Christensenellaceae bacterium | reverse complement strand
GCTAAAGCGGTTGAGGGGATAGACGATATCGCTATCGCCGCAGACAGCGAAGAGGTGGTAAAAATCGCGGAGCGTTACGGTATAAGGGCGATTTTGACGGATATAAATCATCAAAGCGGAACGGATAGGATAAATGAAGCCGCGCAAAAACTTCTCTTAAAAAAAGACGAGATAGTGATAAACGTGCAAGCAGACGAGCCTTTTATGGAAAAAGAGACGGTTTTGGCTTTGAGAAAAAGGGTTGAGGAGTTAAAAAAGACAAACGAGTGGGTTATGGCAAGCTGTTATAAAAAGATAGCCAAAGATGATGCGCTTGACCCCAACCTTGTCAAAGTCATAACGGATGAAAATCAAAACGCGCTTTACTTTTCAAGGTCGCTCATACCATACGACAGAGAGAGTGGCGGCGCGCAGTATTTCGGACATTTGGGGCTTTACGGCTTTACGTTCGGCTCTTTGCAAACCTTTTGCGGGTTTCAAACCGCGCCGCTTGAAAATATAGAAAAATTGGAACAACTCCGCGCTTTATATCATGGAAAGACGATAAGTATGGTTGAGGTTGAGAGCAAGAGTTTTGGCATAGACACAAGAGAGGATTTGCAAAGGGCATTGAGGGTTTTTGGGTAGTAGTTTTGCAGCTTAATTTTGTAGGCAAGAAGAATTTTATCAGTTTGTAGAATATATTGATATTGGAGATAAACTTAAAGAGAGGAAGTACTATTATAAATGAATAACCGTGAATATAAATATTGCTTACCGAAAAGCGGTGTTGGCAACAACAATGAACCACAAGAGCAAATAACTAAGACAAACTCCATCATTATTATAGGTGCCAACGGCTCTGGTAAATCACGTTTCGGCGCATGGATTGAAGATGTAATGAATACGTCAACACGCAGAATTTCCGCCCAACGGTCATTAATGTTTAATGATTCAATTCAACTTAGAAGTTACGAACAAGCGCAAATGTTATTGGAAACCGGACAAGAAAATACATCAAATATGAATAGGAGTGCTAGGTGGGGAGGTGAGTTTATTAATGGATGTTTTGTGCCAACATATACAACCTCTTTGTTAAATGATTATGAATATGTTTTAGCAGCTATTGTTGCACAATGGCATGTGGAGCAAAACCAATATATTGAAGAGTGTAAGCAATTAGAATTAATGAAAGCACAGCATAAACCTGTCCCTACCATGATACTTGATAGGCTGAAAAAAATATGGAATTACGTTTTTCCACATCGCGATATTTCTCTTGATGATGCGAAAGTAACAGCCAAATATGGTGCGCAAGAATATAAAGGGAAATATATGAGTGATGGAGAGCGAGTAGCATTATATCTTATAGCTCAGGTATTGTGCGCGCCTGAAAACAAGATTCTCATTATTGATGAACCTGAAATTCATATTCATCGTTCAATAATGAATCGACTTTGGTCGGCATTAGAACAAGAACGCATTGATTGTTTATTTATATTTGTTACGCATGATACCGAATTTGCAGCGGCTCATAGATTGTCAGAAAAAATATGGGTCAAAAATTTTAATGGAACAACTTGGGAGTGGGAAAAAGTTGCTGAATCTGGATTGCCTGATAAATTGTTACTCAATCTACTTGGAAACCGTAAACCTGTTTTATTTGTGGAAGGTACTGAAAATAGTTATGATACAAAACTCTATCAAGCAATTTATAAAAGTTATTTTGTCGTGCCATGTGGCAGTTGTACTGAAGTTATTCAGCGTACGAAAGCATATAACGCAACGGCATAACTAAATCATTTGAAAGCATATGGGATTGTTGACCGTGATTTTCGTTGTGAGGCTGAAATCATATCGTTACGTGATAATAGCATTTATGTGCTTGGTGTGGCAGAAGTTGAAAATCTTTTTATAACACAAGAAATTTTCATGATTATTAACAATCGTCTCGCACGCTCAGATGATAGTGCTGTGACCACAGCAGTCGATTTTGTTATTAACATCAAATTTGAAAATATGAAAGCGCAACAAGTTAGGAATGCTGCAATAACAGAATATAAATATCAGCTCAGCCCCATAGACTTGTCTAATATCCATTCGGATGATGATATAAAAAAAGCGATTTCTGCTATTAATTATGATAGTATTCATACTGAAGCATCCCAAAAATATGAAATTACGAGCTATAACGAAATACTAAAGCTGTTCAACCAAAAAGGATTATCTAAAGAAATAGGAGTAAACTTTGGTATTAATAATCAAGAATATTGCGGCCTCATTATTAGGCTAGTAAATAGTGATATGACGAATGAATTTCGAGATGCACTTAAACCATATCTTCCTGCAGAGATTCCTTTCACAATAGAGAAAATTACTTAAATGATGTAACTTTACCGAGTAGCTCATACAATTTAAATTATGTCAAGCATACTCAGCTTGCCAATGTATAGTGGCAACATATAGAGCAAAAACCAAACGCGAGATATTTTGTCTTTTCCGTCATTGCGAGGAGCGATAGCGACGTGGTAATTCAGACGCGAAGCGTTTAATATTTTAAATGTTTGATTAAAATTACAAATTTTATTCTTTAAAATACTAAATATTTTTATATAAATTAATTGCGTTTATGCGTAAAAAATCAAAATAATAAATAAAATAAGAGTGTTATTTCTCTAACCCCACAGTGATTAACTCATTTCTTAATCTATCCAAAAACTCTTGTTTGCTCTCGTTTTCTT
>JAITQU010000132.1 GCA_031288735.1 Christensenellaceae bacterium | reverse complement strand
AAATTTAAAAAGCAGCTGCATAGATAAGGTTTTTGAGAATTATTTACGATTCATTTACCATTTTGTAAAATTGTTTACACCCCCTGTGTCTTTTTCATATGGGGTGTGAACAGTAACCTTTAATTAAACTTAAATTTATGAGTTATGTTTTTTTGAATGTTTTTTAGCTTTGTTTGTTATATAATGTACATTGAGACTAGCACCTTTCATTTGAGTCTTTTGTTTATACAAGTAATACATTGATTGCTTGTGCTACTTTTCACACTCAGCTTTTCTAAAATTTTTTGCTCTAATTTAATTATATTAGCACATCTTTTTAGATTAATTAAGACTTTGAGTAATTAAAATTCTACTATATTGATTCTCATTTTTAATTTTAGATTTTATTTAATTCAATACAAAAAACACTAATTTTTTTATTCACTCTAGGAGGATAAAAATCACATGAAAATTAAATACAAGGAAACGATCTTAGAATTTGATAGCAAACTATCTCTACTAGCTATAGCTAAGCAAATTGGTGAAGGACTACCTAAAATAGCCCTTATTGCACGCGTTGATGGTGCTTTATTAGATATGAGTACGGTAATTGATCGTGATGTAAGTGTTGAGTTTTTAACCTTTAAGACTGCTGAAGGACTCAAGACATACCGCCACAGTGCTAGTCACATTTTAGCTCAGGCAGTTAAACGTATTTACCCAACTGTTCGTGTTGCAATAGGTCCCGCCATTGACAACGGATTCTATTATGATTTTGATTTCAAGACTCCTATCACTAGAGAGGATCTAGAAGCAATAGAAAATGAAATGAATAAGATCATAAAGGAAAACATTCGTATCACTCGTGAAGAAATTTCAAGAGATGAAGCCCGTGTGCTATTCCAATCTATTGATGAGCCATACAAAGTGGAACTCATTAATGATCTCCCAATAGATGCTACTATAACACTCTATAGGCAAGGTGATTATGTTGATTTATGCACTGGCCCACACGTTCCATCCACAGGCTACATTAAGGCAATAAAGCTTACCTCGCTAACTGGTGCATATTGGAGGGGAAATGAACACAATAAAATGCTTACCCGTATATATGGCACGGCGTTTGATAATAAGGATGCACTCAAGGAATATTTAATTACATTAGAAGAGGTGATCCGTCGTGACCACAATAAACTAGGGCGTGAATTAAAATATTTCATGACTGATGAAAATATTGGACAAGGCCTTCCCTTATTAATGCCAAAGGGTGCTACGCTTTTCAAGATATTGACAAGATTTGTTGAAGACGAGGAGGAAAAGCGTGGCTATGTACTTACCAAAACTCCATACATGGCGAAAAGCAAGCTATATAAAATATCTGGACACTGGGATCATTATAAAGACGGAATGTTCATTATGAACGATTCTGAAAACACTAACGAGTTTTTTGCACTACGTCCTATGACATGTCCTTTCCAGTACACTATATATAATAATGGACTTAAATCATATAGGGATCTACCAATTAGATACGCTGAAACGTCTACATTATTTAGAAACGAAGCAAGTGGAGAAATGCATGGACTCATTCGCGTAAGGCAATTTACAATAAGCGAAGGACATATAGTTTGTATGCCCTCACAATTGGAGTCTGAGTTTAAGGGATGTCTTGAACTTGCAAACTATATGTTAAAAAGCGTTGGGCTGTATGAAGACGTAAGTTTTCGTTTTTCACGCTGGGATCCTTTAAATGTTGATAAATATATAAATGATCCAACGGCTTGGGAATATGCCGAAAATGAAATGCAGAAGATACTTGACCACATCGGACTTGACTACTCTCAGGCAATCGGTGAGGCAGCTTTCTATGGTCCTAAGCTAGACATACAAATTAAAAATGTTCACGGTAAGGAGGATACATTAATCACTATACAGATTGATATGTTCCTTGCTGAAAAATTTGATATGTCCTATGTTGATGAAAGTGGAGAAAAAATTCGCCCCTACATCATCCATCGCACTTCAATAGGGTGCTATGAACGGACAATTGCTCTACTCATTGAAAAATACAAAGGAGCACTACCACTTTGGCTAGCTCCTGTTCAGGTTAGGGTTATGAGCCTAACAGATAGAACACTAAATGAAGCAAACGAAACCGTGTCTACCTTAAAGTCTTTGGGTTTTAGAGCTACATCCGATGTCAGGTGCGAAAAAATTGGCTATAAAATCCGAGAAGCACAGCTTGAAAAAATTCCCTATATGCTAATTATTGGTGACAAAGAAAAGGAAAATAATGTTGTCGCGCTTAGATCTCTTGAAAAAGGTGATTTGGGCACGATGCCGCTTGAGGAGTTCATCTTAAAAATCACGTTTGAAAACGTAAATAGGATTATTAAAGCATAACCCTTCTTTCATTTGTATTATTTTCATTTTAAACTAGAGACATTAAAACGAAAATTGCCAAAGGCTAGCCTTTGGCAATTTTTTTTCTTCCCCTTATATTTTTCCTTATAATTTCTTTTCATCCTGTCTTATGAATAATTTCTCAACTATTGGCGTTGCAACAATAGACACATTTGTTCGCTCCTTAGTAGCACTTATTAGAAAGCAAGTCCCTCTAGGATTATTAGTAATATCGCTTTGTTCTACTGAATTAATTCCACCAGAGTTATCATAAAGTGTAACTAGACTTTGAATATCAGTAGGTGCTAAATTGAATATGAAGCTGTATTGGCAGTTAGAAAAAATCGCTCTTGTCTTACTTGTTACTTCCTGATTAGCTGTCCCATCACCTAAATTTTGAGTAATGAAAAATAAGCTACCAGCATATTTTCGAATTCGCTTTGCCATTTGATATAGGAAATCGAGGGCTATTGGGAATTTAGGATCGGTAAATGCATGCGCCTCATCTGCTACAATAACAGTCCTTACTAATTTTTCCGAATTCCTGTTTTTGTCTCTGGTGTTTATAACTTCTTGTTCTAAAAATCTCATAACTAATAACATCTGTGCATTTGCAACAACCTGGTTTTTGTTAGCTAAAAGTGATTGAAAATTAAAAACAGTAAATTCAGCGTTTGACTCAAGTGTGGATTTCCCATTCCAGATTGTTGAATATCTACCACCAGTGGAAAATTTCTTAATATATATATCGGCTCGTTGCAGGTTTTCAATTGAAAGCGGGTTTCTCTTTTCTCTAGGATCAGTTATCTTTTTCTTAATTGTCTTTCTTAAATCATCAAATATTGGAAATTTATCTGATGGTAATCTTGAGCAATCTGTCTTTTCAGTGATCCCACACGCTTTGTATGTTTCTACAACTAGTGAATTAATATATTCAAGAGTATCTGAAGCAACTCCATCTAAAGTTATTTTAAAAAACGACTCTAGAGCATTTAGATGATTATTAAAGACACTCTCAGGGGACGCTACTGCGCCATCATCTGTGAGTAATCCATAGATGTGAAATGGATTAATCCTGCCATGGGTAGCTGACCCTATATCAATTTTAGAGCCGCCAACGGAACTGCATAACGCAGAAAATTCGTTTTCTACATCTAATATAAATACTTTCCAGCTATCAGAATATAAATTCGAGATTATTGTCTTTGTAGCATATGATTTGCCACTACCTGACTTGCCTAATATTAAGCAATTGCCATTAGTATGATCAATATCTCGTTTTGATATATCTAATGCAACAGGATAATTATTATAGCCTAGTACTATGCCGTTAGGTTCATCAATAAGTGATGTAGCTACAAATGGAAACACAGCCGCAAGACTAGATGAATTAATCCCCCTTTCAAATCGTTTCAATGCTCTGATTGGTGAAATATTCGATGACAAAAATCCCTGAACCTGACGAGATGCTAAAAGAGTAGTCTTAAATCCCCCTGTACTTAGAGCATGCCTTAGGGATTTTCTAAATGTAGAAATATTTTCTGATTCATTATTGAAGGCAGTGACTGTAAGTGAACAGTCAAATAACATTTGATCCTCATTTTGAAGGCTTCTTAAGGTTGATATCATTGTATCCATGTGACTTGCGTTAACAATCAATTCAGATGCCCTTTTAAAATTATCAGTTCTGCTACTTAGCTCAGTTACAACCTTATCAATTCTCTTTGTAGCTTTACTCTGCTCAACTGGCCTCACCTTTAAAACGACCTTTGTGTTATCTGTACCAAAAATTGATGCCCCCCAAGCATTGCCAACCGTTATTGGAAAATCTGATAGTGCTAAAGTAAATGCATTAATGCCGTCAATATTATATCCACGACTTGAAAATTTGATTTCTTTTGGTGTAATGTATTCAATATAATCTTTAGGATCAATATTTTCAATTTCGCGCTCATCAAAAAATCGTGTATAACTATACCTTAAAAAGTTAACAGTTTCTTTGTCGCTTAATTCATTACAGTTTAGTTTACAAGCTTGTAGGTATCCCTTAGCGCATCTTACAGTCTCTAATAGATTTTTTTCTACTGTGTTATAAAAGACAATATAAAATGAAGATGCATAGATTTTATCCTTTGCGTTCATTTTATCAACTAAGCCTAATCTTGATAATAAAACATCACTTTTAACAGGGTCCACCTCTTTTTCAATTTTTTCTAATAGACTAGCTGAGAGTTTATCAAATATAAATGGTCTATCTATCTTTACAATATCTAAGCTAGCACTTAAATCTAATAGCTTAAATACTTGCTCAAAGCAGGCAATTTTATTGTCTTGCGTGATGCCATCTAATAGTGAAAATGATAGTTGTCCTATCGATAATACCTTTGCAAAGTAATTGGGATATAATATAAGTCCATCTGATCGAATTGAGTTGTATGGCAGTAATTGTCTTACAAAATGCTCTGAATATTTCTTTTTAACAAAGATGAATGCTAAAATCGCCGTCACATTATTCCACACCCTTGCACCATCAAATGGGATAAATAACGATCCTAATAGCACAAACAAAATCAAAGTTACAAGAAATCTCTGTGGTATATCACTAAATGCTACCAGTGCTAACAATCCACAACACATGCCGCCAACTATAAAGTCCCCTAGTGTCAGTCCTTTCCATATTGTTGCACTAATTTGTGTGTTTTTTGGTATTACTCTAATCATTTTTTTTACTCCTATGTTTTATCGATGTATGTAGTGAAAATATAGTTTAAAATTTCACTACTATGAAATCACGCTTACAACTACTTAATTTTTCAAGCTACTTACTTTTTTCATTTTACTTAATCCAATTAAAATCTCGATTTATTTAGCTTAAGTGTGCCCTTAATTTTTATACATAAAAAAGGTAATATATTTAGTAAAGCATGATATAATTAATTTTACTTTTAACACAATATTTTATTTTATTTCGTAACTACAGCCGCTAAGTTCTGGGTACTTTCCATTATCATTCCCAGCCGGATTAGACATGTAATTTTCACTCTCTATGGGTCTTGACGGCTCTGGTAAAGTTCTATACGCCATTGATTGTGAAAAAACAACCTGCATTCTTTGCGTCTGACCGTTTGCCATCGTTACATTTCCAATATATGAACCAGCTATAGTTGAAGACCCATAACTACCGCCACTCATGTTGGGAGCACTATTGAAGCTATTTCCACTAATAGCACCGCCTCCGCCACCCAAAAACGCTTGAGACTCAAAGCCACTTCCCAGAAAACTTTGTGATCCTAAGTCCATACCACTAGATGCCCCTGACTTTTCTGATTTTGAGGTATTTTTCAACATATTGCTAAATTTGGCACCTCCAGCTCCTATTGCGTGTGCTAAAGCGCCTACACCAGCTTTTGAATATGACAATATCTTAGACAATCCACCGCCACCACCACCACTACTACTTTGAGCACCTGACATGACCAGTTGAGTAAATAATGCTCTACCTCCCGATATCGCAAACGCTAGACCTAGAATTAGAAATAATTTAAATACTGTATTTCTAAATCCATTATCAAAACCGCCTTCTTCTCCACTGGTTATATTTAAGTTAGTGATGAATGTTGTAAACATTAAGAAAAGATTGAATGCAACTGCTGTGCCATACACTGATACTAATCTACTTATCATCTGTGAACACCATGCCTTAAACCTTGAACCATCATCGAGTGGAATTGCTGATACAGTGAATGGCATCAGTAAATAAAGTATTACGATGTCAAAAATCCGCCTTGCAAGAAATAGCATTGATGCACCAAAGAGAACTAGTAATATAATCGGCGGAAGAACTAACAGAAACAAATTTGTTTTAAACAAGTCAGCAATCCGTGTTGAATTTCTATGATCAAAGGTGTCACCATCAACGTATGGTGTTCCGTCCTCATATGTTGCTGCCTTGTCTGGTGACATTTCTACGCCAAACAGCTTATCATAAGACCCAAACACCTCTCTTGCATTCATTCCAACTCGAAAGTCTTTAATTGAGCTTTTTTCGCCAGTCTTTGTATCGACGGCCCATCCATCCTCTCCCACTGATAATTTGAATATTTGTTGAGCTAAATCAAGTGGCGCCTCGTCGTCTTGCGATGTGGTGGTTGCTTCATTTATCATTAAAAGAAACTGATTTGACACAAGCATCGCACCAAACATGGCACCATGTACTACTACGAATGCCAAGATTGCACTCCCAAATGCAGCTAGTATCTTGCCTTGCGTTTTCTGGTGACTTGACATTGTCTTAATTAACGCTACTATAGTAAAAATAGTTAAAGAAACGATCGATATAAGTATAAGAAGAGATGCCGCTCTTGATATCTTTTCATTTTGTATGATATGTGTAATGAGATTTATGTTTTCTCCACCAGTTTCATTTATGCTTACAGGACTCACTCCTGTAAAAACATCGAATATTTTTGCAAATGCATCAAGCACCCTTAATGCAATAAGTGCAATATCCGCAATTAGTCTTTTGAACCAAACTTCCATGATTTCCCCCCTAGTATTTAGACAAAGTGCATATTATTTAATGTTTAAACATGCTATCTATCAAATTTGTTGCGCAAGAGAAATATTCACAATTTCTCTTGCGTCTTCTATCAATTTTTTCTAAAAAATTGACTCCTTTTTTTGTCTTTGATTTTTTATGCTTGCATCCAGTTACCTAAGAAACTAATAAGGGCAACAGCTCCTGCACCGATTACGAATATTAATATAATACCTATAATAAAGTTTTTTAAATATTCCTTTGCCTCGCGCTGCTTATCCTGATTGCCAGCTTGCCACCATTTTATCCCAATGAATATTGCCCATAGCAATACAAATGCTGATACTACGCCTATTATGTAGGGCGCAAATTCTTTTAGTAAATTTGTAAGCTTTAATTTGAAATTTTCTAGCGTTCCGTCATCATACTGTAGACTAGATGCTAATATAAATAATTTGTTCATGATATACCTCCGAATTTAATATATTTTTTTATTTGATTTTACTGTTACTATTACTATTATTGTTTTTTTTATCCGCTATCAAAGTAATTCATAATTATTCCTCTCTATACAGTTTTGACTTTGTGTCCTTTTATTATTATTGTGACTAGCAATGCTACTAGCACTGTGCCAATTACAATAAGAACAATACTTATAGTTGATATTGAATTTTTTAAGGTGAACTCATAAGTTTGCATATTCCCTAGTGAGTCATAAAGATATAAAACATATTCGCCCTTCCCTTTAATAGATTCATTTATTAAATATCCTTCAACTAAAATCCCATCCTTGTAAAGGGTAGCTACAGAATCTCTTTTAGTTAATTGTGAAAATGAAATCGTACCGTTTTTTTCTGTTAGTGTAATAGAAGGTGGAGCGGCATCTACAGTTACACTAAAATTATAGGTCTTATTGTCCCTCACATCTCTTAGTGTGATATTATAATCCCCATTTTCAGTTAATGTTAGTCTCCCTACATTAGCATGTTCAACTAGATCATAGCCTTTTGTGACTTTTGCTATCACATATTGATCAGTGATTTCATAATCGAATTCTCGGACTCGATTAGGAAGTATGGTGAACTCTATTAAAATTTCATTTCTAGCTTCGTCGGATGCGCTTATTAAATAGTGTCCCACTTCACTATAAAAACTATATGTAGGTGCCTCTACATCATTAAGTCTTAAAGTCTGTTCAACCGATTCGTTGAAGATGAGCCTAACACCCGCCGTTGTTACAAAGCTAAGCGGTATCGATAAATTGTAATCAATAATCGTATCAATTTTGAATGTGTCCTGTGTAGTGTTGCCAGCTAAATCAATGACTTTGAAATAATATTCACCATCAGTTGAATACGCCGCACCGCTCCTTATCTTGTTTTTCATATTTAAATAATTACTTGTCATCTCCATCAAATCCGCCTCAAGATCGTCAACCTTAACTATAACAGATTGATTAGCAATTCCGTTTTTGACATTTTCAAATACTAACTCAGGCGGTGTGAAATCTAGTATTAGCACTATCGATAAACTATTAGCATAGACATCAACCATTGCTATGTGGTATTCACCATCGCTATCTAGAATATGTGATGCACTATAAACGCTTCCATCCTTTTCTTCGCAGATAAAGCTAGTATATTCTTCACCAGCGATGATGGACTGTGTCTTGTTAGACAAATAAACATTTTCGGATATTTTTTTTACCTCACTAGAAAACGAGAACTGTACGTCTGAGTCAAAATAAATAGTAAAGCTACTAGCATTACCGGCTTCGTCTTTTAATGTAAATGAATACAATCCATCGATATCAATCATGCTACCACTAATATAAGTTAGTGATGTTTTACCAGCTCTAGAAACTTGTGCATTAACATTACTTTCCCCCCATACTACAAGGAATGGCTTGTTTACTGCTTGATTTTCTACATACTCCTCACCATCGTATGAAAGGATAGAAAAGGTAGGTGCTTTTGCATCGATTGTAAATTCATATTCAATATATATTCCCAAATCCGCTATCAGAGATAGTACTAAAAGATACCTAGTAGTCTCATTTTCAGTTCGCGAGAAATATTGCGTGTTTGTTCTATGCTGAGCATTGTAGGAATAACTAGGGCCTATGTATGGTATTTTCATATCAAGAGCGGTAAGGATAAAGATGTCAAGTTTACATGTATCGCTAAAATCAAAGCTAACTTCATCTTTGGTAATACCACCCTGCTTTACACCGTTTAGAATTCCCTTAGGCAGACCCTTTTCATAAAAAATCGGTGCAAATTCAATAGTTCTTCCATAGACATCGTCAATTATTATTGTATACTTACCACCAGACGTTAATGTATATGACAAGGTTGCAACTGATACATCCACTCCTACACCATCCTTTTCAAGATAGGTATATACACCACTAGAAGAAATTTTTGCAAGTTTTAGCGTTATAAATGCATTGTATTGATCATTCTTATGGATGTAAACTGTAGCAGTTTCTGCACTAGATTGAAGGGAAGTATTATTCCAATAGGGTGCATTTCCTGCAACAATGACACTAAAGGTTATTAGATTAAAGGATCGGTCATAAACTGTTATGCTATACCTTCCTGCTCCTAATGCATTATTGAGTGAAGGAATAAGATCACCTTTAGTAAATGCTGAATAGTAACCCTCACCAGATATATATACCGATACGAAATCATTATCTGCATCATCTAATAGATCAATTAGATTAAACGCTGTCACATAGAAAACACCGTTTCTAGCACCAATTAGATCCTTATCAATTACTATACTCTCGGTACTGTCCCCTCTTTCAACCTGTGCTTTGAGATAAGGGGAGGAGAAGTCTATAAATATGATTGCGCTTTGCTCATTGCCGCAAATATCCCTTTCAATGAAAGCATAATATCCTTCATAAAGACTACCCGCTTTCTCCATTGAATAGTATAGCGGTTTATTATATTCAACCATGAATGAGTATCTTTCGAGAGCACCATTAAGATTTCCTAAATATATCATTTCTATACTAGATTTTGGCATATTAGGATTGACGATTGGAGAAAATGTACTTCTAGCAAAGCTCATCGATAGCCCATATTCCTCTAAATATGACACTAGCTTAGGTGCGTTGCTTGTTAGTCCATTCAAGCTTGGCATAATAGTGTAATATGAATTGCGCTCTACAACATGAGAAAATATCTGTCTTTTGGAAATATACTTAGACGCATATGCTGTTACCGCTTCATCGAGAGCATCGTAGTTTGGATATATAATATGTACTGTCTCGTTTGACATAGATACATAGGATATTCCATCGCTTACTACCATTGCACGGTATTCAGCCTCCTTTTCCTTAGAAAAAGAAAGTGCATCTTCATACGTTGCAAAGGTATATTCGCCAGCTATGTTAGGCTTTGCGCTAGAACCAAACACACTATATGGAAGTGTAACCTTATACCAGGTGTTTTGCTTAAAGCTGTTATTAATGTTTAATATATTTTTAAAGTCATTAGTACTAACTAATGTAACAGTAATAGTAGGTGAGCATCTAAAAAACGCATCCTCGGTGTATATTGTGTAAATTCCATCCTCATATAATTCGATCGAATTCGCTACTACCTTATCTACTAGACTACTGCTACTATAGTGTATTTTTGCAAAGGGGTTTTCCGTGCTATATATAAACGACCTGTTTGTATAATGAGCTAAACCAATCACCGTTGTGATGCCTTGAATTTCAAAACTAGGATTTGAAAAGTCTAAAACAATAGTCATGCCAGCGCAATAATAATCATTTATATCTATAGCAAAAAATTTCCAGATTCCACTGTTTTCTAAGATCCCATCAATTGTAAACTCTAAATTCATTGAATATTCCGTTTTGACAGACTTGATCTCTCCATCATTTTTCGAATAATAAAGTTTTAAGGGTGCAATATCGTAAGTTGCTATTGTTAGAGCACCATAAGAGGTTTCTAATTCATCAGTGAGTGTTTTAGGTGATGCTTCTCTACTAAATCCGTATGCTTTAAGAATTGGTGCAGTTAGATCAACTGTAAAAATCTTTTCAGTTTGATTGCCTGCACTATCTATAACAGTTAATACATGAATATTTTCTCCTAGCTCAATTGAGTTAAACTCGGTATCCAAGGTAGGCGTGCCATTCAAAAGCACAAGAACAGGTGTGGAGTCTTCTATTTCAAGTGTTAGTCTATCTGATTTTAGATAGTATTCCTCTATATAAAATATTGGGCTTAATTTATCTACAGTAAAATAACTACTGATCTTATTACCTGCCAAGTCCTCTACAACAATGCTATGCGCTCTTTCATCAAGGTCGTCCGCTTTCCAAAGCCTAAGTGTTGTATATTCACCATCAAAATATACACTAACTCCATGCTTATCATAAACTTGAATACTAAATTCATCGCCTAATTTAATAAATGCACCAAGTTCTACCTTTAAGCTATTTTTATAGAGACTAAGTGTTGGATTTGTTAGGTCGACAATGAATGTTTTTGTCACTACATTCCCAGCAAGATCGCTTACTATAATGGTGTGTTTGTCCTCGCTTAAGTCGTTTGCAAGAAAGGATAAACTTTCATAAATATCACCATCAAAATAAATCTCAAATAGGTTTATTTCATCAATATCTATGTTTATAACATCATTTAACACATAAAATTCAGACACATTATAGATGGGCAGTGTTGAATCCACTATAAATGTCACTGTTTCTATATTTCCAGCCTTATCGACTACATTTATCTTGTGTAATCCGTCTGATAGTGTACTAACATCCCAAGACGTAAGTATTGTGACTGTCTCATCAATTAAATAGATAGCAATATCTGATGTCTCATCAGTTGCAATGAATTGAACCCTTTGACCACTTTTAAAAAACACTCCATATGTTTCTACCTCTTCAGCATTCTTTTTTAGCTTTACAATTGGTTTTAACTTGTCAACAACGAATTCTATAACTGTTTTGTTCCCTGCTAGATCTAGTGCTACTAATTGATGACGGCCGTCAACCATATCTAGAACCGATATTGCATTGTCAGTGATTTTGACACCGTCAAGCGTTATTTTGTCTAGATTGTCATCAAAGTGACTAAAACAAACTACTTCATCACTGTTATAGTATCTCCAGCCATCAGAGTATTCCATCTTGTTTAAAAATGATAATGTAGGTGCTAACTTGTCGATTATAAAGGTTGCTATTCCACTATTGCCCGCTTTATCGTAGGCTTTGATTGTATGTGGTCCGCTTTCTAGCATTTCAACGCTAGGTAGATATGAACTGGCAGTTTCATCAATTGTCCAAAAATCAAGATAATCATCGACTATCAATTGATAGAGTGTTGATTGACTATTTGCATAACATCCACTACTCATGAGAGTCCCATTATATCCAGCCTTGATATATACCTCAGGTGCCGTTCTGTCGATTACAAAATACGCATAACTTACATTCCCTGCCTTATCTGTAGCCATCAATACATGCTCACCTTCGGGTTTTTCATTTGATAATATTAAATTTTCATCTTTTTCAATCTCGAAGCTGTCTAGTTTGGTAGTACCATAATTTTTATCCAAAACTTCAAATTGTATAATTACACCTGCACTGTAGTAGAAGATCCCATCCTTGTACATTGACTTATTAAGAGAAATTGTAGGAGGAATTCTATCTATTGTGAATGTAGCAACACCAACATTTCCTGCCATGTCGTATCCTTTGATAGTATGCTCTCCGTCTTCAAGAGATGAAATACTAGGAATGACACTTGCCTTCTCTCCATCAAATGTAAAATAGTCAATATTTTCATCATCTAGCGATAGATACATTATTGTAGATGCGTTTGCAAAGCATCCTGTGCTCATAAATGTCGCAGAGAACCCAGCCTTTACTTGAACTTTAGGATCAACTCTGTCAACAACAAATTTAATCTCACTTCTATTCCCAGCCTTATCGATGCTGCTGAGTATATGTATTCCATCTCTTAGTGGATAAAGGTCGATATAACTTTGATTATATATTTCATTGTCTAAAAATATATTATCCGTATTGTCTTCAGTAATTGAAAATTCTATTAAGTCTTCTTTACCAAAATACGTCAATCCACCTTGCTTAGCGCCCTTAGCTAAGCTAAAAATCGGTTTTTCTCTATCAACAATGAAATAAGCATTAGATTCGTTTCCTGCTTTGTCATATACTGCGATTGAATGTTGTCCATTAAATAGAGAACTACCTTGCCAGCTTTGTAGCATTGTATTTGTACTATCTAATGTAATTTTTTCTATATTAGTCTCATCAACTATTAAAGATAGAATATCTAATTCACTAATAAAAAGTGTGGCCTCTGCGTCTCCACCGTTTTTTTTCAGAGTTAGTTTTGGAGTAGTTAAGTCAACGTTGACTGTAAACTCCGAAACATTTCCCGCTAAGTCTACTATTTGATATCGTCGTACGTGGTCGGAATTAGCTAAAAAAGCTCCAACTGTGATAGTTTCATTAAAACTAGTAGGTGTATATTTTATGCTATTTACTATCACGTATAGATATACCTCACTATAGTTATCAGCGTAAGCAGAGGACAACTTATCGTCAGCTTTAAAATAAGTATTAGACGGTACAGCTATTCCATTTTTTGACAGCTCATAGTTAGGTGAAGTTTTATCAATTACATATTCTTGCTTAGCTGAGTTTCCTGCCTTATCATACACTACTATATGATATGTGCCCTCGCCATAGGATGCAGTGTTAATTGAAATAGTTAAGCTTGAATTATTACTGCTCTCCCGGTCATCATTAATATTTACACAGTCAAGGTTTACATCCTCAACACTAATTTTTATGTTTTCACCATCCTTTAAATACATCATTGATGTCTCTTTAATTCCACCCCTTGTAATTGTTAATTTTGGTGGTGTTTTATCAATGACTAGAGATTGAGTAGTTATATTTGTAGCTAAATCATATGCTTGAATTAAATATGTGGTCTCATTTAGCTCACTACTGTTCAATTCATACAAGTATTCACCAGAACCACCCATTACAAGATTAACAGTTTTTCCGTTTATTTTAACGTGGCTTAGTTGCTGTTCAATGACTTGTAGATATGCGATTTCTCCTAGCTTTAAATATACAGTGCCAGTTAAATAGCTATCACCCTTAATTATCGCAAGCTTTGGTGAGGTCGTGCCATAGAAAAACGTTTTCTCTACTTTATTACCTGCCTCATCAGTTACGTTTATCACATGTGATCCATACCCATCCAGCGGCTTCCCCAAAAAATTGAAAATCTCAGTTTCTAATATTTCACCATCTAGTCTGACTACATAAGATCCACCAGTTTCAATAACGGTAAGCACAATGTCCTCTCCAGCGTTATAAAAATTTTTAAGCACATACTCTGGGGGTGTGTTATCTACAATAAATGTGATTTTGCCAGTGTTGAAAGCCTTATCGGTGGCTGTTATGGTGTTGATTCCATCGTGTAGCGTACTGGTACTAATATACATAGAATAAAACTCGATGCCATTTATATAACTCTTGTCAGGATGAATCTCTTCAATGTAAACCACTACAGTTTCGTTTTTTGCATACACGTTTTTGTTAGTGGTAATCTTAGGTGGCGTAGCGTCAAGGATGAATTCATATGAGGAGTTATTTCCTGCCAAATCGTAAACCGTTACTATATGTGCCCCATATGAATAAACATACATTACTATATACCAATAGTCTTCACTTTTTATCCAGTCACCATCTATATAAGATTTATCGTCTAACGTTAGCGTATCTAAATTATCATCGGTTATATCAAAGATTAATTTATCATTGTGGTATCCAGAATTATAGTTTTTGAGATTTTTATTAACCTCAATGATTGGACTATATATATCAATTATGATCGATAGTATTGGTGATTCATTACCTGCCCTATCCTGTGACTTAAATTCCCAGTATCCATTATTTTCAGAATTAGCACTAATTATCACGGATACACCATCAACACTAGTCCAATTACCAGACTCACCATGTCTTGATAAAATCTTCGAAACTCCCGACAAACTATCGGTTCCTTCATATTCCACATTGACGTTTGAGTAAAACTCATTATTGTGTTGAGAAAATGAGCTAATAAACCACCCGTCAGGTTTTCTATTATCGCATGTAACGTATAGAATTGTTGTATTACCCGCAATATCCATAACAGTGAGTTTTATATTACCCTCTTCAAAGAAGTAATGATGCGGTGAAATTCCTAGATATCTTCTCAATCTTTTTTTAATAAAATCATCAAGTCTCGACTGGTCAAAGAAGATGTATACCTCTTCATCAGTTGCACTGTATGTATAATATTGAATGCCTTCAATTGCATATGGTTTTTCTGAGTCCTCTATGATGCCAGCAATAGAAGTTGTCCAAGATGGATAGGAGCGTACTAACATTTTTTCGTTTTTCTCTATTTGATTTAATGCTAATTCTTCAGTGTAGAAAACTTGGTTATTAGTCGACCTGACATAATCATAGCTTATATCACGAATGTCATAATAGACGGTGGCCTCTCGAAAAGATTGCCACCTCCCCAAATAAGCGCTGTATACGCCATCTGCAATTTCTTGTTGAACTAATATACTGTATCCAGTATCACTTACCTCGACAACTTTAAAGTATATAAAAGTTCCTACAATTACACTATCAATGTCAGCTATCATTGTGCCATCCATTTTATATATACTGACAATAGGTGCTATCTTATCAAGAGTAATTTCCGTAATAGGAGACTCGTTTCCTGCTAAATCTACCACTTTAATCTGCCATACTCCATTGTTTTCAATTGTAGAAGGAATCGTTATTGTATTTGCATTTTCAGATCTCCAGCTTTTATCTTCTACTTTTTTATACATTATGCATTGAACTCCTGACAAATAATCCACTGCAGAATATACAATATCAGCTTTAGTATAAATTTTATCTTCGTGCCATGTTTTTTCGCTATTAATTCTAGTTACTGGACACTGGTAATCGAGAGTGAAGACTTTTCTGGTTTGATTACCAGCACTATCCTTCACTGTTACTCTAAATTTGCCTTCAATACTGAATCTGTTAATAGCGTGACTTAAATATACACGCACTGATGCATTGTAGACATATTGATCTAGTCGTGCTTTATCAAAGAAAATATAAATATCCCCATTTTGAGCTTGATATTCATAGCAGTTAGCACCAGTTATCGCATATGGTATTTCTCCTGCGATAATTATTTTGTTCCCAACCACACCATTCCAGGTCATCTTGCCGCTAATCCTAGGGGTTTCCTTATTCAATATATAATTTTTACATTCCTCTTCAGTGTAGAAGACAGGATCATAAAACATTGCATATGTGTCACGAGTGTCGAAATATACTGTTGTTTCTCTAAAAGATGCCAATTTGTCTAACGCATAGAATATACCTGAACTATCATACTCAAAGCTAAACGTGTATGAGTTGTTAAATTGTTCCTCAATCTCAAAATAGGGTGCAATTTTTATAGCAGTCCCATCTAAAACGTTTGTTGTAGGGCTTGTTTTAATATTTAGAATTGGTGCCATCGTTTCATAGCAAATTGTAAATCTTGATTCGTTTCCAAGATTGTCGACTGCAAGAAATGAATGCCATCCCTCTTTTTCAATTCTAAAGTTAGTAGATAAAAATCCACTACTATCACTATTCCAATTATAATTGTCTCTAGTTCTACTCTCATCCCTATTACTACTACTAGCAATACTTGCGTCTTTATTTGTCGAATACTTATAATAGACTTTGTTTAATGTATAGTCAGAAATAGTTACTGTTTGCGTCGCTTTTACATATACTCCACTATTACTTATTACTCCAGATGCATCAATACTATTAAACAAAGGACCAGTTTTATCAATGTAGACGACAAATTCTTTAGCCAAGTTTCCTAATTTATCTGTAACTTCTATTTCGTGCTTTCCATCCTTAGTAAGGTTTAATTCTCCTTTCAATTTGTTGCCGTTTCCTGTCCACGTTGCAGCCCCTCCAGCACGCCATCGCCCCCCTTCCCAGGAGTAATATGAATTAGTAACTCTTACATCCCCGTTTGCCAATGTTAACTTGTCCTTTATGTTGAACTCGCCAACATCGGTTGTTGTAATTTTGACATCCTTGTTAGAATATGATTTTGATATAACGTTACCATTAGAATTAGTTACTGTGGTTTGTGAACTCGTTGTTCTATCAATGCAAAAAGAGAACTCTGTTTGATTGTTTTCTGAATCAATTGCTATAAATGTATGCCACCCTTCATCAATTAAATGTAAAATAGTACCATATCTATCCGTTGGGCCGTATGTATCTTCCTTTATGCTACCTGAGCTAGAATATGATTTGTGTTGGTAGTCAAGATTAAACATTCTATATTTGACAGTTTTTATAGTTGTATTGCTTGTAAATTCTACTACAGCAATTGATGCATTCGTTCTTTTAATTACAGTCCTTACATTCGTAAGCATGATAGGATCGTTTGGATCCATATCCATTCCATATGAAGTTACCATCGGTCTTATCCTATCATAGAATCTAAACCTAAATGTCAATTTCTCCGCTTCGCTAGTGCTTTCCACTCCTGAAATCATGTATACCAATTTAACCCAAATTGTAATTTCGTGTTCACCGTTTTCAATACCATCAAGTGACAAATCAAAATACATATATTCATTAACCGGTGATATATGTAAATCTTCATTATTATATTCACAAATATCACTAGCCTTAAGGGTAAAATAGGCGTGAGTTACACCTAAGCTAGTCAAATCTTTTTTTAATTTAAACGATACCTCCGCACCAGAATAGACTACATTATTATCTCCTACGTAAGAAAAATACACGTCGTAGATGTCCTCTATCGACCCTACTTCGTACACTGTTTTGACATCTGCTTCTGCGCCTTTATCGTTTTTAATGAAAGCAGTAATCGCTACTGCTACTATTAGTAGTGAAAGTAGTATAACGAATAAACTTCCATTTAAAAAACTCCTTTTACTAATTTTGTTCATAATATCACCTTATCACCTTTATTTAAATTTTTTATTATTTTTAAGTTAGTCTTAACTAGTAAGTTCAAAAAATCTATTTTTTAATTACAACCCATATAGTATGCGTGCGCATCTCTTTTACTACCGCCATGATATATAATATCAAAATTTGTCTTTCCAGTTTTTTTAAGAAGAACTGTCCACAACCTATCCTTTTGATCATTAATTCTAGTGAGCACCACCAAGCTATCCCCTGCAACCCTTTTGTTATACACAAGAAAGTTTAGTATCGTGTCTGGCGAATTACACGCTTCTACCTTACAATTACACTGATCAATTTTTTGTGCAAACTCTAATATGTGATAGAGATATCCATCTACATCAAGATGATAATCGTCTACATATATGCATTTACGGAAATATATTTCACCATCGCTATACGAAATCTTGATATATCCACCATCTGGGATAAAGAACAAAGTTTTATTTCTTACATTTACAAATCGTATTTCATGATTTATATTATTCATGTGTTTCATAATATCACCTCTTAATTTTATTTTAGTCTTACCAAAGACCTGCTTTGGTAAGACAATTTTTTAATTTAGCTAAACTACCTCTAGATCTCTTGCCACGTCTTTGAGCACAACCGTGGGTTTTTCAATATTTTCATAGTCACTATCGTCATCTATGTAATCGTAATCTAAATCATCTTCATCGTAGTCGCTCACACCAGGACAGAAATACATCCATTTTTTATCCTTTGTGAAGACATAACAATAATCGACTGGATGCTCACTATATACCTCCTCTAGATCGATTTGAAATTTTTGATTATTTTCAAAATCATCTCCACGATCTCGAGAGTAAAAAACGCACACCTCTTTTTGCGGATTATCAAAGCTGTGAGTATGTCTTGGATCTGGATATAACTCCTTTCTAAGACTAGTAAGGTTACCTAACGAAAACAATTCATCAATTTTTTCACGACTAGTGTAGTATTTTATCAGTGTCGCACCGTTATGCGCGAGATATCCGTCCCAGTGACAATACACCGCCGTGTAAGTTCCATCTTCATTTTCTACTGAAATATACGATCTTGTGGCCATATTAAAAGCCCTCCCTTTCATCTCTATACACTACTAAATCTTTCACGGTTGAATTTTCACCTATAGTAATATCGCGTATTACTGATTGCCCTAAGTGATCTGTTAGCCCTGCTAGCTCGCTTAATCTAACACTGCCCCATCGCCACCTAATTATTTGACAATATCCATATACTAACCAATCACCATCAACCTCGGTGGTCTCAGTTATTAGCCATGTAGCAAGCCCCGATTTAAAGAAATATTTAACAAGTACTATCGCATCCATCCCTAGCTCTTTTTGAGAGCCACGAGGATGCTTTCTAAATTTATTAACAATATTATTATTAATTAGTCGCATTTTAAACTCCTTAGATATCATTTTTGACATCAATTTATTTTTTTATTTTAATTTCAATTCCTTCATATTATGTATTTACCCTTTAATTTAAATAAATGGTTAGACCGTCAAAACACATATTACAATATTAATCAAAAAACCCTTCTCTGATGACGAAAACAGCAGTATGTTCCTTTAATTTCCGCATAAAACCTCGACAAATTATGTCTATTAAGCAATTTTCACATCATTAGATTAACACAATAATCTAAATTTACGTTTTGACGGTCGAACCATAAATTATGGACTATTATTTTTTTCTTCCATAAAATGCCTCCAAACTGTATTTTCAAATAAATTCCTGCAACCGGTACACATGAAAGTATTTTGAATATTTTATCAATTAGATAAACGTTGATTTTCCTTAACCGTACCTGAAGTTCAACATCCAACACGAAGTTTAACTTCGTATTTTGATATTAACACAGTTGAACTTCGTTGTCAACAAATATTTCAAATTTTTTAAAAATTTTTTTTTCGATCAAAAAATTGTTTTTTTAGCCATATGAGATATTAATTAATTAAAATTTAAACAAAGTTTATGAATATATACCTCTCAGTGAAAAATTTTTGGTGGCTTAATTAAAATATTAGAATAATTTCAAGTATTTTAAAAAATATTTTGAAATTAAAAGGCGATGTTTAACATCGCAATTTCTTTGATATTTTTCGAGTGATTAAGTTTTAGGTTTAGGATTCATGATAAAGTTGAAAAAGATTTTAAAAAATAAATATTTATATTGACAAAACACGAAGTTAATGTTATTATTTTAACAGTTGAACTTCGTGTTTCTTATCTTTGATACAATTGGATTCACTCGATACCATACTCTAGCGTGTTTAATAATAAGTTTATTAAACTCATTTCTATAAGAGTTGAAATCAGTTCAGTGTCACTCGCTCCGTCTAAAAGTATTACGCATCCATACTTCAGAGCATGAAATGACCGTTGAATCCATTAAGCCTGTAAATGTTCTGGGGTTGGATTTTTCGATGCCCAACTGTAGGTTGACAGAAATGGCCAAGCCTCATAGCAATTTTATCGGGGGCGCAAGAAAACTCGAAAACCACGCAAGTTATCCCGCCCAAAAAAGCGGCTTGAATAGAGGAAAGCCGTGAAAAAGTGGCGGGGTTCCCAGCATATCTCGAATCATCGTAAAGACTTCCTCAAAAACAGAGTAGCCGGATAGAACGTTACGATGTGGTATGCATTGAGGACTTAAATATGCGGGGAATGCGAAATCTTAAATTTTGGAGAAGCGTGTCTCTTCGGCTGGGAAATGTTTAGGTTTACTCGGATACAAGTTGACTAAACAAGGAAAGTTCTGACGATTGATAAGGGGTTTCGTCCTAAACTGTGTCATGTATGTGGCTATGTAGCTCAGACTGACATTAAGATAGGTCGTAACAACGAAAGTTGTGGTGCACATCACCATAGAGACATAACTAAGAGCAACATTCGGCTAGAAGGGCTTCGAATACTCAGCTCATAGCGCATTACATCGAACCGTGGGACGCACGGGGGATAGCGGGGTTAAACATCCTGCCGTGAGCCGGAGCTCCCAAGAAGACCCACGCAAACGCCGTACGTTAGTCGGCGGGAATGCGTCACCCAAAACTCAACTACTTTTAATTCTATTTTGGAGGTATATCATGCTGGATGGAAATAATGTGAAGTTAGCACGCGAAAAGATGGGACTTACTCAACGTGAGCTTGCAAGCCGTATTGGTGTTTCAGTCAGATCAGTACAGGCTTATGAATGCTTAGGTTCTTTACCTAGAGGGAAGAGACTTGATTTACTAGCAAGCGTGTTAAATGTTAGCATTAGTTATCTTTATGGAGAAGACGCTGATAGTGTTGATGAAGGGAAAAAGCAATTTAGATTTAACGGTGACATGCTAGCAGATAACTTACTTCAAAGTGCTACCTTTATCTTTTCTGGTGGTTCACTATCTGATGCTAATAAAGATGCACTGATGCATGCTCTGCAAGATGTATACTGGGACTCAAAGAAAGATAATCGTAAATATGCACCTAAAAAGCAATAGATGCTTTTTTAGTTTTATTTAAATAGGACTAAATTCTAATTTTTCAAATTAAAACAAGATAAATTTAAATGATGATTTCTTGTTTAATTTATCAAACCGTTTTTGTACTAACTCATTTTGAGGAGGCAGACTTTTGAAAATTTACGCAGATAAAATATACTCAAAAGCCAATAAGCTTGTGCGTCAATTTGGGACTCGCGATCCAGCAATCATCTCAAAGGAATTGGGCATAATGGTTAAATATGGGGATTTTGGGAGTCTACTTGGCATGTACACATATGCTTGGAGACACCGGATAATCCTGCTTAGTAACCAAGTTGATAACCAGCTTTTGTCTGTAGTTCACGCCCACGAGCTAGGACATGACCAACTACATCGTGCAGTGGCAAAAGAGTCAGCATTCCATGAGTTTGCGCTTTTCGATATTCGAAGTCGGATGGAATATGAAGCAAACTCATTTGCGGCACATTTATTAATAGACAACAACGATGTGTTGGAAATGGTCAAAGATGGCTATGATATTGTACAAATGGCTAGTAATTTCAATGTAAATATTAACATGATGCTTATTAAGGTACAGGAAATGTCAAAAATGGGTTTTGATATTCGAGCACCTTGGCGACCTGATGCCAGCTTTTTAGGAAAGGTAACGGACTTTGAAAGAGATCAGTCGCATTGGCCCGACACTTAAATATGATTTTATTGTTTTAAATGGTCTTGACTCTGTTGAGACTATTTTTTTAATTTGAAAATTATTTAATTTTACCAACTTGATAGATAGTATCTATATTGACAGTTTTCCTTTTATTTGTTAAACTGTAGGTAGAATTCTTTAAAAATATCTGTTTAGGTGGGTTATGAAAAAACTAAAATTTGTCAAGACTATCATTGTTTTAATTTTTGTTCTCTCATTTTTTAGTGTTTTTACCGCTTGTAGTCAAAATTCTTTCACCGATACCGCGAGTTCAGAGGGTGGTGATATGCCGCTATCTGATATTTCCAAATCTGTTGATGGTCTTTTGGGCTCCATTGAGAGTGGTGGTGCTGGACTTTCACGGTCAGGCTTAGTCGGCAAATTGGAAGATGATCCTACAGATAACGACGATGAGGTGAAGGGGCATCTCGCACCAGGACAAATAACTGCAGGAGAATGGAATGATCTCAGAAACCGTGATCAATGGCTTAAGCTTTTTACTCCAAATGAATTACAAGAACCTGGTGTTTTTTCTGAGTATCTAGATGCATTTAATCTTTCAACTCTAAAAATGTATTCTGTATCCGTCCTCAACGCAAGCGATGCTCCAATTAACGATGCTTTAGTTACATTAAAAGACGATACTGGCAGAGCTATCTTTTTGGCAAGAACGGACGCTAGTGGCAAAGCATATTTATTTCCACAAGCTAACAGCGCAGTGTCAATTTCAATAACATGCGGACAAGAAACTAAGAGCATTACCATTACTGAAAATGTATACGAATATAGTGTCAAGTTTAGCGACGTTTTAAGCTCTGTTACAAAAAGACTTGAGTTAATGTTCGTTGTTGACACTACTGGTTCAATGTCAGATGAATTGGAATATCTAAAGGCTGAAATAGATGACGTCATTAAGAAAGTAGCTAATCTAACTGGCTATGATATAAGCCTTGCTCTTTTATTCTATCGTGATAGAGGGGATGAGTATGTTACTAGATATTTTGACTTTTCAACTGATATTAGTAGTCATTCTCTTAATTTAAGCCAACAGAATGCTACTGGAGGTGGAGATACGCCTGAGGCTGTTGACATAGCACTATCGGAAGCTGTTAATAAGCAGTGGTCGGTTGGCGGTGGCGCTACAAGGCTAATTTTCCATTTATTAGACGCTCCACCACATAGTGACGCACAAAATATTGAGCTATATAATACCGCACTTTTATCTGCCGCCGAAAAAGGAATAAGGATTATTCCAATTGCGTCTAGCGGTGTTGACAAGCTGACTGAATATTTACTAAGAACTGAAGCGCAAGTAACAGGTGGTACTTATGTGTTTTTAACTAACGACTCTGGTATAGGAAATTCACATATAGAGCCTACTGTTGGAGACTTTATCGTCGAATACTTAAACGAGCTAATGATTAGATTAATAAAAGATTTTTGTGATGGATCTATAACAGAACCTATATATTATGGTGACTCACAACAATAATATTTGGGAGTGTGTATTAATTTGTTTAAATAGCGGAGGAGGATAGTCCGTTTTGAGTCAATGTTTAGGTCAATTTAGATTGTATCAGTTGCCTTCCAATTTGTCTACATTAATAACATTAATGATTTTTTAAAAATCTCGATTTTTTATATAAGCTTGATCTTTATTACTTAATTACTCTGATAAAGACGACTCAAGTTCTGCTATTTTTTTTCATTTAAGCATAGCATTATGTCTATAAAACAATTTTCACATCATTAGATTAACACAATAATCTAAATTTACATTTTGACGGTCGAACCCTAGTATTGCAGACGAAGAAAAAATAGTAGCTAGCGCTGTTGAAAAAAAAATACCAAAAGAGGAGCTAGAAGCTATTATCGATAATCTTGATAAGTTTTACGAAGATGAAAATGATATCGGTGTTTTTTCAAATAAAGAAACTAATCTCTTAGAATCCGACATTGTATTTTTATTACAAGCTACTTTTTACAATTCATTGTCTACACCCGTAATAGACGAAAGATTTGCTTTGCACTTTCAAAAGGGTGTTTTTATAAAAGCTCTTACATTTGAGAAATTTCTT
>JAITQU010000049.1 GCA_031288735.1 Christensenellaceae bacterium | reverse complement strand
TTTTTCAGTCGAATCATCTACTGTTACGCCTTTTTACGCTAAAGCTGTGACGTTTTCCAAAATATCTTACAGAGCGTGAATAATAACCCTGTTTTTCCATAAGGGGTGTGAACAGTAACTTTGTAAGTGATAATTTTTTCCTAAGGAAAATAATAGATTGAAATTTGTTCTAAATAATGGTATACTTTAAAAAAGCTAGATTAATTAAAGCGGAGGATCACTATATTGAAAAGTTTTGTTGTTTATACCAAAGAGATTGATAATATTGATGGTGCAGTTACTGATATTTCCAAACAAATTACTGACTTAGGTGGAATACCACAAAATTCCGTTGGCGTTATTTTATGTCACTATGAATTTATATTTTCTGGAGTAATGAGTGCGGTATGCAAAAGTCTCACATTTCCTATAGTTGGCACGATCACTTCAACGCAGGGTATTAATAATAATGTAGCTGAAATGTTTGTTTTGTCTGTTTTGATCTTTTCTGGTGATGATATAACAATCAAAACGGGGCTGACTGATTCTTTAACTGAAAATCCATACCAAAAAATAAAAGACAAATATCTAGATATCGCTATTCCTGGCAAAAAACCCGCCTTAATACTTTCATATGCTGGTTTTATGACAATGAACTCAGGTGATGAATATGTTAGAACTATCAGTGAGGTTTCTGGTGGAGCACCTGTTTTTGGAACTCTAGCTGTAGATGACACTACTGATTTTAGTTGTTGTTTCATGATATATAACGGAGATCATTACATTGATCGAATGGGGCTCATCTTAATTTATGGAGACATCCATCCAGAATTTTACACAGCGATCATTTCGCCAGAAAAAATATTTCCTAACACGGCACTTATTACATCAGCTACAGGTCACATAATGAAAGAAGTTAACAATCGACCTGTTACCGAATTTTTTGCTGAACTAAATTTAACAACTGCTACGCAGACACCATATGCTATGACATCGCTTCCACTAGTTCTTGATTTTAATGATGGAACGCCAATGGTTGCTAGAATGTTTATCTCACTTACTCCAAACAATGAAGCTTTATGTGCTGCAGACATGACTGAGGGTTCAACATTGTATATTGGTATAACAGAAAAAGCAGATGTTTTACATACAACAACTGAAGTTATAAAGAAAGCACTAGCCGCAAACAAAAAACCTTCTATTATTTTTGCATATTCATGTATAGCAAGAAACATGACACTTGATGGTGATATGTATGCGGAGATAAATGCAATTCAGAAAATAATAGGCGATGTTCCAATGTTCTTAGGATATTCTGGTGGTGAAATTTGTCCTACACAGGTAAAAAACAACGAATCAATAAACAGATTCCACAACTCAACTTTTATTCTTTGTGTTATTTAAATAAAAAAATTATAATAAATTAAAAGCTAACAATTTGCTAAATCTAAATAAGGAAAGCGTGAGCACGTAAGGATGGTTACACCTAGCACATACGATGTTGAACAATTAAATACTGAAATAATTCGTTTGCAAGCTGAGGTTAATAGTTTGAAACGCGAATTACGTATTACTAATGGCTATGTTGACAGGGTTAACAAGACCATCACTGCTAAAACTACACTTAACGAATCGCTTGCTTTAGCAAACGCACGTCAAAATGAATATATTGGAATGCTTCTCAACAGCTGTCGAAATATCATTATGCTGTATGATAAAAATGCTGAGTGTGTTTTGTGCACAAATGTTTTTTTGAAAATCACTTCAACGCATAATTTTGGTATGATAAAAGGTAAAACTTTTTTCCAAATATTTGATAAATATTTAGACGCTAATAGGTTAGAGTTTTTTAGAGATAAAATCCAAGAAATTACATCTGGTACTACGAAAGAAATCCGATTTAGTGAGTGGTTAAGTTTTAATGCAGAAGAGCCTCGCTATTATTCTATCGAAGTTGGTGGCATTTCTACTACAAGTGATCAATCTGTAATGAACGGTGGTTACTTAATCGTATTTTCAGATTATACTGATTTTGAACGAGAAAGACAACGTGCTGAAACGGCAAACAACGCCAAATCTGAGTTCTTAGCAAACATGTCACATGAGATAAGAACACCGATGAATGTTATTTTAGGTGTGACTGATATACTTATGCGCACTCAGCTAGACAGCATGCAAATGAAGAATGTTTCGGATATTAAAAAGTCCTCGCAATCTCTCCTTACTATCATCAATGATATACTTGATTTTTCAAAGATTGAATCTGGAAAACTTGTCATTATAGAGTCTCCTTATAATCTCTCACAGCTTTTAGAAAGTCTTAGCGCAGTTTTTTCAAACATGGCACACCTAAAAAATCTGGATTTCGAGCTCATTGCATCTCAAGATCTACCACAATTTGTTTATGGTGACGAAACTAGACTCAGACAAATTTTAACTAATCTATTATCCAATGCCTGTAAGTATACCAATTCTGGTAAAATTACTTTAAGCGCAACAGTCACAAATGACAAATTAATTTTTGATGTAAAAGATACAGGAATTGGGATTAAAAAAGAAGACGTTGATAAACTTTTTACACCCTTTGAGCAGCTTGATCTTAGAAAAAACAGACATATTGTAGGGACGGGTTTAGGTCTTGCAATTAGTTGTAGACTCTGCGAACTTATGAATGGCCGATTATCTCTTGTGAGCGAGTATGGTACTGGTTCAGTGTTTACTGCTGAGGTCCCATACGTTTCTGCTTTAAGTAATGATGTCAATTATAATTCGTTTGACAATTTTGAAGAATTTTTTGCAAGCAAAGCTAAGGTTTTAGTAGTTGATGACATAGAGATTAATCTTGAGGTTGCTGGAGCCTTGCTTGAGATATTTGGAATAGTACCAGTGTTTGCATCCAGTGCTGAAGTTTCAATCCAGCTTGCCAAAGAAACTGAATTTGATTTAATATTTATGGATCAAATGATGCCAGTTATGGACGGAATAGAAGCCACTAAAATTATACGCTCACTAGGTGGTCACAACGCTACTGTTCCTATAATTGCACTTACTGCAAACGCACTGAGTGGGGTGGGAGAAATGTTTTTGAAAAACAAATTCAGTGATTATATTTTTAAGCCAATAGAATTGCACACTCTAGGTGCTTGCATTAAAAAATGGTTGCCTAAGGATTTAATAGATAGCTAACGCAAAAACACAATTTATTGATAATTAAAAAAGGTTTGGTTTTTTAACCAGACCTTTTTAGTATATCAAATATTAGATAGAACAAATTTTTCGTTGTATTAGTACAGCTTGTAACAATTTTCAGATTTCGATATGTGTTTTGTTCGAATTAGCAAATTTAATTTTATCCAACAAAAGTTAACATAGTGTCGGCGATATAACTCTCTGTAAGTGCTTTTATGTTTTTATGATTTGATTGAAATGCCTTATAGATAGATTCCAAATTAGCAATTTTGAAACAGTTTTTGTCATAATACGTTTTTAACACAGACTCAAATTTTTTATATCCTACATAATGCGAAAGAGTTTCAAACAAAATTCCTGCTTTGTTATACATTATCATGCAATAATCATGATTGTTTTTAAATTTATACAGCGAACGCTCGATGCTTTGATCAAAGGAGCTATCTGCTTCAATTTGCATTTTTAAATAGGTGTCAAGTATTGATTTTTCACTTTGCCGTCTCTTGATATATACGTCTTCACCTTCCGTTTTGAGATAATAATAATCCGTTAAATATGTAACAAGCCCTTCATCTAGCCAGCCACTGTTTATAGAGTCAGATCCTACAAGGCAAGCAAACCATTGATGAGCTGTTTCATGAACAATTACATCTTTTTTGTTTTTAGAATGTCTATTAATATACACAAGATTTGAGTACTCCATCCCTCCATAGTAAAAGTCTGTTTCTACCAAATTAAGGACTTTATAGGGATAGTTACCAATTATTGAATTGAATGTTTCAAGAGCGCTTATTGCAGATATTAAGCAATTTTCTGCATCTTTTGCACTGCTGTGATAATAATTGATTTCAGTAGTTCCCACAAGCCCTGTTAATTTATCAAGCTGGTATGATGCAACAATTGCAAAATCTCTTAGATTCTGGCCATATGATGTAATGATTTTTTCACCGCCGTCTATACTTTCAGTTTTTCGATCTCCACTTATCGCAACTGAAAGGTCCTCATTGCATTTTACACTAACCTCGTAGTCAGCAATATCTGCATAAAATGGATCTCCTATGCGAGTATATCTGTCTCTTCTCCAATTGCTGTTCTCATACACTGATAGAACTGGATAAAAATTACCTAGATTCAAATACTCCCCTGATGAAAGACCTAAACGTAAATTGCACGATGGAATTAGCAAAGTGCCCTGCATACTAATTAAGACTTTGTTATTTGGTGCTAACGGCTCTTTTAGTTTGATCTCTAAAATTGTATCTAGCGAATCTACGGCAGACGTAGTAAGATAATCATAGTCATCAATTTTGATTGAATCCAAATCGAGTCCACCGTATCTCGCAAGAGCAGTAAAGTATGCTTTTTCTGTTGCATGTTCTCGATATGCATTAGCATACACATTAAATACTAGCACATCCCATTGATCCTGACTGTCATTAAAAACCTCGACATTTTCAAAAATGTTAACCTTTTTTAAGTCTGAACTAATCTCAAGTGAAATTTTGTACTTGTCTACTTGGCTTATAAATTCAGGAGTAAGGTTTTCTGGTTTGCATCCTGCTAGCGAAATAGTTACAAGAAATGCTATGACTAAAACTGCAAATATATATTTTCTCAATTATCCCTCATCAGTTTATACTATTACTTATACTATAGAATAATGACAGTAATCGAGTTATGAAATAATGATTTACTATATATTTACTAATTTCGAAAAATTAATAATTCATTTACAATCAAAATTCTCTATGTTAAAATAGATTTAATGAAATTGCCAGAAACGGCAAGCACTCAATGCTTATTGCATAAAGAATTTAATTAGCTCATAATTTTTCCCCTTATCATAGCTAGGAAGAATCGAAGAATTTTCGGTTCTTTTTAGCATTACGAGACTTTTTTAAAAAAGCTCACTATTTAGAAAATATTTCAAATAGTGAGCTCTTTATTTGTTACTGTTCACACCCCAACTGAATATATTGTCAATGGTGCGAATCCTAAAACTAAATTACTGTCTTAAAGAATTTTTCCAGCATTTAAATGCCTATTATTGTGATTTCTTATGCTAA
>JAITQU010000023.1 GCA_031288735.1 Christensenellaceae bacterium | reverse complement strand
AAACCTTATGCTTGGTATTCTTAAACCAACAAGTGGCAGTATTCTTTATGACGGAATAGACTTAGCAGAATTAGATATAAAAAACTTTAGACAACAAACAGCATCAGTATTAGCAACCTCTGTTATTTTTTCTGACTCAATTTATTCCAATATAGTGGTTGGAAAAGAAATTCCTAAAAAGGAATGTATGAAATATGTAGAAATGGCTGGATTTCTCGAGGATATTAAAAAATTACCAATGGGGCTTGAGACTGTTTTGATTAACAACGGAGCACAATTATCTGGTGGGCAAAAACAAAAACTCTTGATTACGAGAGCTTTAGCTAGTACACCGAAGATTATATTCTTGGATGAAGCAACTTCTTGGATGGACGAAAAAAGCCAAAATATAATAGAAGAATCCATAAGAGATCTCAAAATAACAAGAATAGTGATAGCTCATAGGCTTTCTACTATCTCTAATGCAGATAAATTTTTGAATATAGAGTGAAAATTTGGAGACAACTGACGATACTTATACGCAAAAATTATTGTAAATTTTTCACATAATAACTTGTCCAGTGGACAAGTATTTTGCTATAATACTCTCAACAAATTCTTATCATTTACCCAAATATTCTCAATAGGCTTTTGTTGTTTACCATAATATCCTCAATGAATTCCTGCTATTTGCCATAATACTCTCAACGCATTTATTATGTCATACAGAATAATTATAGTCAATAGTTCTTACGGCTCTTACCAACACTCCCTCACACACATCCCAAACTGGAGTATGATGCTAAAAAATGGTACCCATGGTCCGCCATGTTTGCTGACTTGAATGACTCTGCTGTTTTTGGAGCGTGTTGCTAGAGGGTGTTTGTTATTGAGGTTTTGCATGGTTGTGCTGCGGACTTCTGAATCTGTTTAGAACAGCGGTTTTGCTCAGTTTTTGACCGTTTTTAACTCAGTAACTCAGTTGCGTGCGGACCTCAAACAAGTAAGGTACGCAGTTGGAAAGCCTTGAAAATGCTGGGTTTAGCACTGCGGACTTGGGAGAGGTGATTTGCGAAGAGAGCAATGAGGTTACTATAAATATACGAAATGTATAATATTAGTACTTTTCGGAAATTGTTAACGATTTATTAACTTTTTTGATGTAGACTAAAAATATGGTTTGCTTTTGGACTAGACAGTGGTAAAATGCATACAATGTGTTTTGTTTTTTTGATAGGTGAATTATGGTTGGGATTAAGGGAATAGGAAAAGGATTGGTGTATTTGGGTTTTTTGTGGAATTGTGAAGCATCGTCTACACAACAAATACATGTGAAGATACAAAACAAGCCAGAAAGTTCTGTAGAAGTTGCTAATAACTGGATTGCTGTTAATGCTGACGATCCAAAAACAAATAAGAAATTTTTACAACCACAATCACTACCGAGCGATGCATCAGCTTCTTCATCAAAGTGCGGGGGGGAGATCAGCGAGTCAGTAGAAGCAGTTTTGCAGTCAAAGCGTATGGTACGTAATCTTTTGAGAGTGGGTGATCAGGTAGAATTTATTGAAATGTACGCTAGTAATTCTGCTTCGTATTGTGTTACATTGCAAGGTTTGTATAATTACTGGGAAGGGGACTTCACAAAGTATTATTATATAAAGCTGTACATAAAAAATATATCTAATGCCCATCCTTTGGAGGTATGGAGCGATGGCAGAGATGATGATAATCCAAGTGAATGCGATGGAACAAAAGTTGTGGAAAAGGCAGAGAACTTGTATAGTCTGATGCAAGAGCGTGAGATAAAGTAATAAAGGTTAAAAGCAAAAAACAAGGGAGGAATTTTATGATTGTATTTGTTAAAGAAGGCAAAATACTAGCTTGGTTTATGGTCTTTTTGATGGTGTTCGGTGTTGCAGATTGTGTTTCTTCGCAATATGTAGTTGATACAGAGAAGCAAAGTCTGATTAACGTGCTAGTGAGTGTTGCTAATCAGAATTTCAACGTACAACGATCAAATGCTAAATCAGGATATGAATTGTTGAAGGATCATATACTTGTAGAGCATGGTGATAATTTAAATCTAGGTGGAATCGATAACCAGGTTAATTACTTACCTCTACTTAAAAGTGTAATTTTGGAGTTGAAAAAGTGGATAAATTTTGTCAATATTACCAAAATTGCCACTGATTCGGGAGACGAAAGATATGATATCAATATCTCAATGTGCCGCTATGGTCCACGATTTGAAGACCACAACAAGAGGGGGTATAACAGTATAGGAGTAATTATGCCAAAGCGGAGGAATACAAATATGCCAAAGCGGAGGAATACAAATTTTCCATGTACGATTTTTTTCTATACTAAAAGAGGCAATTTCACTGTAGATGCTGATCCAGCTGCTATAATCCTCGGGCAAGAAGGAGATATACTTATCCTACTTGACATAGAGGTCGCAAACCTTTCAACTCATCAGGAAAATAGTTGATAAAAAGATACAATTTACGTAAAATTTGATGAAAAAAAATTTGCTGCCCCCGATTAA
>JAITQU010000181.1 GCA_031288735.1 Christensenellaceae bacterium | reverse complement strand
AAAGACACAGGCAATAAGCGTTTCATATGTGGAAAAAGCTCTTTTAAATGGCAATTAAAGAAATTCGCCTTGAATTTATCAACATTAACAATTAATTCAGTTGATGTGTGAACTGTAACAGATCATTGTCGTTAAAGGGCTTCCTAGATCAACTAGGAAGTAGGAGCTTAGAAGATAGAGACAAAGCAATTTTGAAGCAACCACATTTCAGCATTGTGAAATGGATATAGTGTAGAAAAGGAAAACTTGATATTGGTATTAACAGAGAGTTTCTCGCTTGGAAGAAACAAGTATGTTGCGATCGCACACAAAAATCGGTTGTGTGCATTAGGCAAGATTAAAAAAGGATGTGTGCTCCTTCTTTTATGATAAAGTATAAGATGATAAGAATGAACAGTTTCGAAGTTTTTAACAATCATTGTTGGAAAAGTTGCTTGAAAGCATAGAAAAATCGGAAAAAAAATTTTTATTATGATCCATTTTTAGCGTGGGAACTGTGGAGAAAAAATCAAAACTCAAACATCAGAGAGTTTTTTCAAAGAGTTTCTCATATCTAAATACACAAACAAATGCATTATAGAGATAGAGAACTACCTAAGCGATGCCACGTTTTACACAATAGATGATATTCATATGATATTCGACGCAAAATTATGTATTCATGTGGTCTGAAAATTTCTGAGTTTCCTAGAATTCATTTTACATTCTGCAACTTCAAATTCATTAAAAAAAGAAACTAAAATAGTTTCTTTTCGTTATTTGATTAAAAAATATTTTTTCATATTACAATTTGCGTAAATAGTATCAACGATTTTGGAGTCTAAATGGCATATTTTCTTAAGAAAACAACTGTAAAAAACCTTAACTTTCAATATGTGTTTTTATAACAGTAAGCATTCATCTCGTTTTACAAGATGAATGCCATTCAAGATAAACAAAACTTAATTTAAATCAAGTAAATTTTAAGATGCTTTATTTTCTGTATCTTGCTAAAATGTTTTTAACATCAGCTAGTCGTGAATTCTCTTTTGCTTCTTCAGTTACAGGAGCGGGAGTGGGAGCAACTTGAACAGGAACCTCTCGTATTATTTCTTCTCGGACAATTTCTTTTTCTTTTATTATAATTTGTTCTGGAGCGGCAACCGCAGGGGCAACACGTTGTGGTGGCTGTCTTTTTGGTTTTTCGGATTGTGGTCGCATGGCTGGTGCGGTATAACCCTTTCTAAGGGCGGTAAGTGGTACGGAAATAAATCCAGAATAAACATCAGTATACTTGCTTTCAGCAACGTTGATATTATAGACATCAACCCCTTTGCTTTTTAGTAGATTTAAGAGAGGAAGGATGTCACCATCTCCTACAATCAAGCCAATAGCATCAATTTTGCCACTACTGATTACATCAATTGCGTCAATAATCTGCCTAGAATCGAGTTTGTTTCTTTTTTTAGATTCGCTAGGGAGTGATGTATCAAAACCGTTAGCAGCTATGTATTCATTAAAATCACGATTGCGTTTTGCAACATAACTATAAAATTTACATGCAACCACATCAAAATTTTCAGCAATACCTGTAACTATTTCTTGAAAACCAACACAAGTAACTTTCAAACTAGAGATATCGGCAAGTATAACAATTTTTGGTTTATTCATTTTTCTTCCTCCATAAACATTAGTGTCTATTTAAAGTCTGCATCCGCTTTTGATAAAATAGATATTGTTGCGCATACCCACTTAAATTTCCATAAGTTTCACACAGATAGTCCGACATGGCTGTTACTGTGGCTTTTTTATCAGGGAACATATCGTGATATACGCGCTCAATCCAAACATCCGTTGGAAAAGAATCTGTCCGATGATAGGCAAAAAGCAAAATACAATCTGCAACTTTAGGGCCAACGCCAGGCAACTTTAATAGATGTCGGTGCGCATCCTTTGTGGACATGTCTGAAATATCTAGAAAGAACCCATCTTTTAGTAATCTCGCAGCACCTGATAAATATTCCGATCTGTAACCAGCACCTATTTCTCTAAAGAATTGAACACCTGCTTCGACTAAATCATCCACCTCTGGAAACGCATACCAGTCACCCATGTTCTTTCCAAGACGCATACACATACGTTCAATAGTTAAACGAATTCTCGGTATATTATTATTTGCAGAAATAATAAACGAAAAAATTGTTTCACAAGCGTCTTGGTTTAGTATACGAATTCCGGCACCATGTGTTATCGAATTTGACATGTTTGGGAATCTTAATAGCTCTTTTTTAATTAAACTATAATCTCTATCTAAATCAAAATACCTAATAAAGTATTCAGAATCTGACGAATTTATTATAACACTATCTTTGTCATAAATCAATATGCAAGTTAAATTTTTTGTGAAAACTTTGTATCCTGTGGGCAATTTGACATAACGAAAGACTTGCCCACATTCTAATATATGCTCTATATCGAAATCATCGAGATTGTGAACTATAATTTTATTATTTTCAACTGAATAATTGCTCACTTTAAAGTTAAATCACTGCGTAGACACTTACCTGTTTATCATAGCGACCGCGTCGTTCAAATCTGACTATACCATCAACAAGCGAAAACAAGGTGTCATCCTTGCCAATACCAACATTTGTGCCAGGATGGAATTTAGTGCCTCTTTGTCTGACGAGAATATTTCCTGCAAGGACGAGTTGCCCATCGGCTCTTTTTGGGCCTAATCTTTGTGCTGCACTGTCTCTTCCGTTTCTAGAACTTCCTGCACCCTTTTTATGTGCAAATAATTGTAAATCAAAAAACATTTTTTGAGTCCTCCAATTTTAAATGAGAAGGATAACACCTAGCGATATCCTTAAGAACCACACACATAGTTTCCAAAATAATGTCTGCTGAATGTCGTGTGGATATGTTTGTATCACTTACACTAAAAGAAAGATTACCATCGCTCATGGCTTTGTCAGTTTTCACTTTGGCAACTTCTATAAGTCCAAGTATTGTACCCTGTAAAACCGTGGATATTGCAGCACATACAATGTCTTTCCCAATGATCGCATAATTGCTATGACCACTTGCTTCGACTCTTATTATCCTGCCTTCTTTTCGCACCACATTAATTGTTGTCATGTAAGTACTAGCCTACGATTTCTTGAATTAGCAATTCTACAAATGGTTGACGATGGCCTTGTCTTCTTCTAACATTCTTCTTAGCTTTATATGTGAAAATGTTAATTTTGGGACCTCTGCCAATAAATATCACTTGAGCCTTAACATATGCGTTTATAAGCTGATCGCCAATTCGCACCTCATCATCTTCGTTGATATAAATAACTCCTAAGTTTATAATATCTCCTTCCGAAACAGGAAGTAGCTCTACTTTAATTTTCCACCCTTCCCCCACGTTGTACTGCTTACCGCCTGTAACGATAATAGCTTTCTTCATTTAAATATACCTCTCAAATTGTCTCGCCATTGTTGGTGGCACTGATGTGCGCTTTAAACCCTCTAATGTGCGGCTTTACTATTTTACCATAAAGCAATAAATACTGCAATTAATAACAAAACATTTCAAAAATTGGTATGTTGATTCGTTACTGTTCACACCCCGTATGAAAACCATAGTCTCTGTCCATACTTTGCATGATATTTGGAAAAAGATCAGTACTTTAGCGGGAAAAGACACCACAATAAGCATTTCTAATGTAGAAA
>JAITQU010000177.1 GCA_031288735.1 Christensenellaceae bacterium | reverse complement strand
AAAGACACAGTAATAAGCGTTTCAAATGCAGAAAAAGTTCTTTTAGATAGCAATTTAAGAAATGCGTCTTGAATTTATCAACATTAACAATTAATTTCGTTGAGGTGTGAACAGTAACCAATTAATTTTTGCGAACTCATGGTTTAGCTATGTTAGTTGACGCTACCTTTATTATTTGTTATAATGTTTCTAGTGCAAAAACAGTTTCTAAATATTTTATGCATTTGAAATACAAATGCTTAGCAAACAAATTATTAGATTTTAATTACTTTTTTAGAGCTTTTTCTAAATTGCTGTTTGTTTATATGTTTGCTTTTCGTGCTCAAAAAAGGAGCAACTGATGAAAATAGGAATATCAACTGGTACTTTCTTCCAAAAAGTCGCAACTGAAAACACTTTCGACATAATGCGTGATTTAGGAATAGATACATGTGAGATCTTCCTTGCTAGCTTTTGTGAATACACTGAATCCTTTTGTGATCTCATTAAAGAGCGAAGCCATGGAATAAACATATATAGCTTGCATACACAATCCATGCAATTTGAACCAGACTTATTTAATAGCTATCTACGAGTAAGACAGGATGCGGAAAAATTATTTAGGCAGATAGCTCGCAACGCTCACACTCTAGGCGCAAAGCACTATACAATGCATGGACCAGCCAGACTTAAGCGATTACCTTATGGCATAAATTATGAATCATTTGCTGCCCGACTTGATGAATTAGACGCTATACTAAAAGAAGAATCAAATGGCATTTGCAGTTTGACATTCGAGAATGTACATTACTGTTTCTTCAACACCCCCGATTTCTTTACAAACATTAAAAACAGCTGTAGAATAGGAACATGCTTAGATATAAAGCAAGCTGCACAGTCAAAGATTGATGTTTATGAGTATTTACACGCTATGAGCGGTCGCATTAAGAATATCCATCTGTGCGACTATAAACTAGATGGTACGCCAGCAATGCCAGGCCATGGGATCTTTGATTTCACATCTTTTTTTACACAGCTAATTGAAGCTTCATACGATGGTCCACTAATAATGGAACTCTATCAGCAAAACTATGATAACTTTAATGAAATAAAGATCGGCTACGAATATCTAAATTCTTGCCTAGAGAAAGCAAAAAGGAGATTTTTACAAAATGCAAAATTTTAAAACAATAAGATTTGATTACAATAACATGATGCTTGATTATATAGGAGAAGAAGGAATATCATCTAATGAATATGACAAACTTGTTTCTTCTGCTAGTGCAGCACATGAAAAATTTATGCAAAGTTGTGGTAGTGGTATGACAGGATGGATGTCGCTACCATACAATCAAGAGGATGTTGTCAGTGATATTTTAAAGACCGCAAAAGAAATTAGACAGGATTTTGATGCTTTCGTTGTTTTAGGTATCGGTGGGTCTGCGCTAGGACCTATGGCTGTATTCCAAGCACTTTGTCATTTAAGACATAATGACTTACAAAAAAGTAAAAGAAAGGCGCCAAAATTTTATGTAGAGGATAACATTGACCCAGAAAGAATGAATTCACTTTTTGATGTCATTGATCTTAAGAAGACTGTGTTTAATGTAATCACAAAAAGTGGCTCTACATCAGAAACAATGAGTCAATTTTTGATAATTATTGATGTGCTAAAAAAAGCGTTCGGCTCTGATGCAAGCTCTCATATAATAGCAACCACCGATGAAAAAAACGGAAATTTAATTAAAATTGCTAAGGATGAAGGATTCAAAACATTTATTATCCCAGACGGCGTTGGTGGCAGATTTAGCGAGTTATGTCCTGTAGGATTATTCCCTGCTGCTGTTCTTGGCATCGATATAAAACTTTTGTTAAAGGGTGCTAATGACATGAGATTAGCCTGCTCTAAAGGCGAGCTACGTACAAATCCTGCTCTTGCTGCTGCAGCACTACAATATTATGCAATGAGTAGAGGAAAATCAATAAGCGTAATGATGCCTTATGCTGACAGTCTTAAATTAATGGCCGACTGGTACTGCCAGCTTTGGGGCGAAAGCTTAGGTAAGGCAACAGATAATTTAGCTCAAACCGTTAACGTAGGTCAAACGCCAGTAAAAGCACTTGGTGTAACCGATCAGCACAGCCAGGTTCAGCTTTATACAGAAGGTCCCTTTGATAAGGTTGTTACCTTTATAGGTGTTGACAAATATCGTTGTGAAGTTGAAATTCCTCTTGTTTATGATCAGTATCCTTCTGTTTCATTTTTGTCAGGACACACCCTTAATGAATTGATCACAGCTGAAATGATAGCTACTGAATTTGCACTTACAAAGAACAAACGTATGAATAATACTATTATGTTGCCAGATGTAACTCCTCATACAATAGGACAATTGCTTATGTTTTTTATGCTTGAAACTGCATACGCTGGCGTTTTTCTTAATATCAACACGTTTGATCAGCCTGGTGTTGAGGAAGGTAAAAATGCTACATACGCTCTACTAGGCAGGAATGGATACGCTGAGAAGGCAAATGAAATTAAAAGTAGACCTTCCAAAAACCAAAGCTTTATTGTAGGTTTATAATTAACAATCTAAAAATAACTCAAGCTAATTTTAATTTTTCTGTAGCTATACAATGCTTTCTACTTTCTTAATAGATCAGTTATCCTGTCTTACTAAGTATAGAAGAACGTTGTCAGCTTACTAAACACTCTACGATATTTTATATGGTGTATTTAAATCATCACCTTTAGGAGAATATACTTATCCCAAAATGTGGCGATATTTCGAAATTAAAGGAAGTATTAACCATAAATGAAAATATCTCTACCGTCACCACAAAATGCGTCAACTCATAATTTAGAAAAGCTGTGAACATAAATGCGCTTCAAAACAATATCGACGATACTTTACTAGTAAAAAACTATGCCAAGCTAATCAGAAAATTCGAAGTTCAAATCCGATTAAATATAAATCGATCGTTAAATAAATGGTGTTTAAACAATATCGACGTAAAAATTTATGAAATTTTTTAGTGTTTTAAATAATTTTGTTATAATTTAGACCGTGGAGGACTTAGTTTGTCTATTGTGGTCAATGATCTAAATTTGCGCTATTTATATGGCGCAAAAGCTATTACGAATCTTTCTTTTTCATTAGAAGATAGTGAGCGACTCTGTGTTTTATCATCTCATGCTGGTGGGAAAACCTCTCTTTTTTTAGCACTTGCTGGCCTATTGAAACCAGAAAGCGGACATATTTTTCTAAACGATCTTGATATAACTACAAGTAGTGCCAGAGAACGGGATTTTGTTGCTGTATATGGAGACGGCGGATTGACTAAAATGCGCACTGTTGCTAGAGAGCTAGCATACCCACTTAAAATTCGCAAAATGCCATTACAAGAGAGAACCAAAATTGTCACTAAGACTGCTAGCAATTATGGACTTTATCCATTACTTGGTGATCTATGTAGGCAATTACACGATGAGGATGTCGTTCGTCTTGCAATTGCAAGAGCTTCACTAAGAATATCTCAGCTCTATTTGATTGACAATATTTTTAGCTTAGCTAAAGGTAGCGACAGAGTAAGTTTATTTGACGAACTGCGCCCCACAATCGATTCGTTTCAATCAAATGTAATCTTTACTACAGACTCGGTTGATGAGTCGTTTTCTATTGGTACTCGCACGCTTATTTTAAATTATGGAATTATGGAGCAAATTGGCACTCCGCATGAAATACTATCACGTCCTGCATCACTTTTTGTAGATAAACTTGTAAATAGGCACAATCATGTGTCAACTATAAATTTAAATGGCGTTTTATCTTTTCGCTCCTGCAGGTATGCTGAATGCGAAGATGGGGAATTATACGAAACTGTTTCTTATAAATATGACGCAACAAGACTCTTTGCAATTTTTCATGATGGTATTTCCTTAGAAACGACTCTACCACTCAAAGCGCAATATAAGCTCAAAATTATTCCTGAAAGCGTTAATTATTTTTATTCAACAACGGAAAAAAGAATCCAGCTCTAATTGTTTTTTTAAATTTTGAAATATTCTGTAACACCTTTTTTGACTTAAGCATAATGTGTATTATATCAAAATCGGGGGAATAAAAAATGCCTTGCAACAACATAAAAGGATATGCTAGTACTACAGAAGCAATGGGGACAGAAAAAGTCTGTATACGTGTTCAACGTGTGTTTGATGCTTGTATATCTCAGCTCACGCAGGAAAACGCTGTAGTACATGTGGACTTTCAGTCACAGGCAATAACATTTGTAGGCGGTCAGAGTAGCGGACATGGCGTTATATCTAATGTAGTAATTACACCACAAGCAAATAATATTTGTTCACGAATACAGTATGCAGTAACAATTCCAGTCCAAATTACCGCACTGGACGCATCTGGCATTCAAGTATATGGAACAACATCAGTAGTCATAAATAGAGATATTATGTTAAAAATTCCAAAGGAAGCTATCGTTCCAACCGAAGTGCAAATAACTACCGCATTGCGATGTGTACAAGGTGTCCTTACAGGAAATACTCTAAACATGGTATATTGTGCAACAATTATTACAAAAATAGTCGCTGAGGTGGAGTTGCTAGTACAAAGTGCAGGATATCCCGCATTGCCTAACTGTCAGGAATATACAGATAACGCATGCTCTGGTGTATTTACCATGCCTATATACCCACGCTAATACATTTAAGCATTTGATAAAAACAGCATTGCTTTACTCAAATCGTTTTTGGAAAAAACAAGGTTTCTAACCTTGCTTTAATTTCCAAAGACGAGCCCTTTTTGTCTAAGCCATCTAAATTCTGATTCAAGCTAAGTTCAAACGTTTTTGTCTTTCATTTATCTTGTCCTAAGTTCTACTTTTACAACAACAAAGGACAATGTTCAAACTGGCATTGAATCAAGAGTTTTATTAAAAAGTAATGGCTACTAAAATAATCAAAAATAAACAAATTTTTTTATGACAAAAATTGAGAGTTAACACTCCCTCGCGCACACTGACTTAGGTATGTTAAATAAAGGGGAGTTTTGCACCAGGTCGGATTTAAATTACACTTAAATAATAGCACAGGAATTAAGAACTGTCAACACAAAAAATAAAATAATTTTACAAATTTTTTTAGCAAAT
>JAITQU010000128.1 GCA_031288735.1 Christensenellaceae bacterium | reverse complement strand
ATCTGATAAAATTGCTTGTCAGGTGCTTTTTTATGGGTATCTTTGTTGGAGATTGTTTTGTATTTATGAAAATTGAAAAACGATATTTATCAGCACCATTAATGGCACAATTTGAAGTTACGAATCTGTGTAACCATAGGTGCATACATTGTTACAACTTAGATTCAAAAATTGAAAATCGACCTATCCAAAAAGTTAGTGATAAAATCGTTCTTGGCGTTGCACAAAGATTAATTGACAGCGGTATATTTTCTATTGTTGTTACAGGTGGTGAGCCATTAATTAAAAAAGAACTTACAAAAAAAGTAATTCAACTTTTCGTAGACAATAACATTAAAGTAGGCTTTAATTCTAATCTAACTCTTTTTGATGATGATTTTATTGAGTTTTTAAAAGATAAGAATATTCGTGTTTTAACTTCTTGTCCTTCTGCTATTCCAACTTCTTTCGAAAAATTAGTTAGTGTTGACAATTATTTTCTGTTCGAGAAAAATATACAAAAGATGTTTGCAGAAGGTTTGAAGTTCACAGTCAATATGGTAATTACCAAAAATAATTTAACAGAAGTACGAACTACTGCAGAAAAAATGAAAAATTTAGGGTGTAGATGCTTTTCTGCTACTCCCATGTTTTTGAATATGGATTATCCTCGTTTCGATCTTTTGTTAAGCAAAGAAGATGTGCTAAATGTTATTACTGATTTATTGTGGATAGAGAAAACGCTAGAAATGGAAGTCGACATTTTGGAATCGTTACCCAAATGTATATTCCCTGAAAAGATATTGTTTGAAGAACATATTTTTTTAAATAGAAAATGCCAAGCAGGACGAACTGTTATAGGTGTATCATGCAATGGAGACATTACTCCATGTTCTACTAATTCCATATCTTATGGTAATATACTAAATGAAGACATTAAAGTGATCTGGGCAAAAATGAGCGATTGGCGATCCATGCAATATATACCTCAGGAATGTCAAGATTGTAGTTGGCTCAATCGTTGCAATGCTGGTTGCCGTATAAATTCAAAAACGATATACGGTAAGTGGAATAGTAAAGAAGTGTGGAGTACAAATCCAATTATCAATCAACCTCCACAAGAGTATACAACTATAGTATTAAAGCCTGAAACACTACTACAGGTCAACCCTAACTATAAATGCAGAAAAGAAGATGAAAACATATATGTTTTCTATAATGAGTCTGATGAAACCTTTTTTATGGTGAATAAGACTTATCGGGATTTTATTCAGACTTTCAACGATAACGAAAAATTTACATTCGGTGATTTGAGGCAAAGATACAACATCACTGATATTAAAGTTTTTCATAACGTGATACTCTTTTTAATTCAAAAAGGCATATTGAATTTATTGTTTAATTAAAAAATTAGAAACATGGAATCTGAAAAGTTCAACGAAATGATTGCGTATGAATTTAGCAATTTAACAACGCAAGAAGGTGAAAGTGTAAGCCAAGTAACTATCTTGGATTGCAAACACTGTAATGATGGCTCTCCAATAAAAGAGAAAATTAGTGTTGAGAATCCTGTGAAAATTAGTGCATAGCAAGCCTACGAAGCTGTAAGAGTAGGAATAACAATGGAAAAATGAGCACTCAAACTTTCGCACAAGAAGCCATTTTAGAAAAGGCTAAGGAAAAAGAAGACGGTATTGTATTTCAAGATCATCTTGAAGACGGAGATTATTCAGACTCTCCAGACCACATGGAGCACACTGATTCTTAACGTGATTATTGTAACATTAAACAATCTAACCCGTTGTAGGGATATAAGTATCCTTACAACGGATTTAATGAAAAACAAATGATCTTAATATTGAAGCCGACATTGGCTTGTAACTTGAGATGCAAATACTGTTATTTAAGCGATGAAAGTAAAATCTCGAAACTATTTGATATTCAATTCGCTAAATCAGTTTTGCAGCAAGCAAAGCACATATTGCTACATGATAAAAAACGTAGATTGAAAATATTGTGGCATGGAGGAGAACCTCTTTTGTGGGGGATAAAAAATTATACAGAAATTTTCGAATTTATTGAAAAAGAATTTGAAGGATATAACTACCATAATTCTATTCAGACAAATTTGTCTCTATTAAATGAGGAATTTATAGATTTATTTCTAAGATATAAAGTTGGTGTAGGGTATTCTTTGGATGGGCCTAAAGACATCCATGATAATCAACGAGTAGCGCTTAACGGCAATGGAACTTTTGATACAATAATGAAAAATATGAAAATGTGCCGAGAAAAAGGTTTAAACGTTGGATGTATTGTTGTTGGCACAAAAAAACATATTGGTAAAATCCCAGAACTATACAAATTTTTATGTGATAATAATATTGGTTTTAAATTCAATCCTGTATTTAATGGAGGAGAGGCAAAAAAGCATATCGATGAGTATGGTTTGACACCGAATGAATATGCAAAGATGTTTATTGAACTGTTTGATTTATGGTTTTTCGACAATGAACATAGACTAAGCAATACAGTATTCGTTGATATTGCAAGTAGTTTAATTTCGCAAAAAGGATGTACGCTTTGTGCATTTAATAAGAATTGCCAACATAGCATTTTAGCTGTTTCTCCAAATGGAGATGTTGTTCCTTGTGGTCGTTTTTGTGATAATGAATTAAAGAAGTATGCATATGGAAATCTGCATACTGAAAGTTTAGAGAGTATATTAAGAAAAATAGAAGTATCAGATATATACAAGCGACATGAACACATGATTGATAATACATGTACTAAGTGTGATTATTTGAATGTTTGTTATGGAGGTTGCTTATATGATGGTTATATAAACAACGGGAATTTTAAATCAAAGACATTTTTATGTAGTGCATATAAAAAAATATTTTCACATATAAAAAATAGGACTAAAGAGCTAAGTGTCACATAAAAGACACATTGATTAAAAGAATGATAATTCTAATTGTACAGGTTTACGTCCTGTAATCTCGTCAAAAAGGGCTTTTGCCTGTTTAAGTACGTTTAGGGCGTATCTGTCGGTCTTACTGCTGTCTTTTTCA
>JAITQU010000155.1 GCA_031288735.1 Christensenellaceae bacterium | reverse complement strand
CGTAATTTTCCTCGTCACTGCATTTACGTAAATCTATTATCTCTATTGTTTCCATGCTCTTATTATACCAAATTTCAAAGGCTTATGCAAGCAATTTAGCATAGTTTTAACGGGACAGGTAATATCAGAGCGGGAATATATATTGAACGCTGATAATCAACTATTCCATCTATGTTAGCACTTTGATAGAATATTGGAATGATGCTTTCATCTTTTAAGCCATCAATGAGATAGTGTAAAGAAAGGAAGTCATCAATATTATTAACATAGAAAGTGTCCGTTTTACCTGGGACAATCTCAAAGCCTATAATAATCAATCTTGGCACCTTAAATTCATAATAAGCATCCATTTCACTAGGCTTATTTAATAAACCTAGTGTCTTTGCGTAATATGGTGGATTTGATTTTTGTTTATAATCATCCTTCCACAAAGAATTGTCAACGGAAATTCCCTCGTAAATAACGGTTTCTTCCTCATTTCCATCTTTTATTGCATTTCGACGTAGCCCATCATTTGTAATGAGTGCTGTAAAATTAAATCCATCTCTTTCCGTGCCGTTTTTTGATGTGTTGTTTTGAATACTTGATATTCCAACTGGTAAAAGATCATCCTCCGTGTTCAATCCTGTCATTGATTGCATTATATTAGAGTAGACTATTGTGATGCTACGCTTTTTAATAGTATATTCCTTTTTCCCAATTTCCGTTATGATATAGTTGTTTTTTCCATTTGTGTCACTTGATGTAAGTGATTGTAAGAATTTTAGTTCATGGATTCCAGGATAAATTGCAAGAGTATCATCCCCAGCGGTTGTCACAACTCCAATTTGTCCAGTAATTGTGTCGCGTAAATAGAATGGGTTAGCCATAATTAACAATGACTGTCCTATTGATTTATAACTTCCTCCAAATATTTCTAGCGTTGTCATTCCATCATACACATGCCCAAAATCTGATTTCAGCTCAACATTAACTCGCTTTTTTGTAATAGTCCAATCACTTTCATATTGGGATAGTTCATAGTTGCTAGCTCTAGACCCTGTGATGAATACTTTAGAAACATAACTATCAGCCGATACGCCGCTATCGCCAGAGTAAGTTACAGAAATATAGTTAGCCTCGTTTTCATCCTCGCTAATTATCCCACCAATAGTCGGTCTGTAATTGCGTGTGCTAGCATTATATTCAAATGAATTTGTAATATGATATGTTACCTCTATCTGCTTTTTTGTTATTGTTGCGGCCATGTCAGGAATAAAATAATTGTCTTTATCGCTATCAGATAGTGTGAATGATATCTTTGTGGCATCAACGAATGCTGAATCAAACGTAGCTAGGATGCTTACTGAGGTGCCAGTAATAATTTGCCCATCCGTAGCCTTTGAGTCTAAGGCCGCTATCGTAGGTAGCAGGTAGTAGTCAGTATAATTGACAATGTTACCATTGTATACTTTGGTTGGGGTGCTAGTGCCCACTAAAACAGTGTTAGGTATTATTTTTATCTCTTTGGGATTTATTGTTAGTTTAATACTGATACTAGGAACAGACCCATTGGCATAATCACAGTCTACAGAATCCGTAGAGGATGCATTGCTTATGACAAACACAACTAGATAAGTGCCAGCATTTATAACACCACCTTTACTACCTGCTCCATTTGCTGTATACTCTTGATATGTAAATTTGCTTGCTTCTTCTTCATCTACAATATACTTTCCTGTACTTAAATTATATTCAAACTGATCGTATACCAATACAATAATTTCGTTTGTTTGCACACTCTGGTTTGGTTGGGGTTTGGTTACACAATGATCAATTGAGTCATAGGTTATATTTTCATCACTGGTTCCATTAGTTTGAAATCCTAGTATCGATTGTAATATTGTAAAATTTAATACGCAGTTGGAATAATGATCTTCAAAATTAGATGAAAGAAGGGGCAGTGTCTCAATTTCTTCTCCACCAGCCGTTACAAGAGACACAGAATTGCTATCTGTGCTAAAGTAGGTTGTTGGATCATAACCATCTCCGTAATCGTCAAATGCGAAATTATTAGCATCGGTGCCAGTAAATGACAGCAACATCCAGTAGGATCCTGCATGAATGGGTCCAGTATTTGATAATTTGAGTTGGTGATCTGAATGATATTGTATATCTTCCGACAAACCACATGTGCAAAGCCCAAAGAACTTAACAGCAATACTAACACTTAAACTGTTAAGAAGACTATCCCCATGACTTGCTAATGTGATCGTGTGTGACTCCCCATCAAATATGATTGCAGTTACACCAAATTCATACTCAGCAGTAGTAATATCACCATCAAGCATAATATCGTGAGTGAAGGTAAACTGCTCTGAAACCACCTTATGTGGCAGAATGGTGTACTTCAATTGAGCGTTTTGCGCTATTTGATAATTATTTGCATCATCGCCAGTCAAAGAGCTTGTCGCTGTGTATGTGCCAGCATTTCTTTTTTCATTGTTAGAAAATTCAATATCAACATCATCATCTTTATATATACCCGCATCATTAGTACCAATCGTAATATTTCTTGGCACTGTTGCACTAACCTTTTGAGAAGAGCCTGTAAATACTAAGCTTTGTGTATAATCCCATTGAAGAGTTAGTGGTTTTCTTGTGATAATGACTGTTATATTTGTAGGTTGTATAATTGTGTAATTGCCGCTATCCGCACCGTCAAGGGTAAGATAAGTGGTAACGCCTTTATTATCACCCACGTTTTTGTCTTGCATGTATCCTGTGCTACCTACGTATTTAACATCGTCATTAGCCACCACACCAGAAAGTGTCGCTGATGAAAGTGCTACCTCATCAGATGCGTTATAAACTCGATTAGAAGCCGTCATGCCACTAACAGTCAGATTCTTTTTGTAAATATCTACTGTTATATTTGTAGGCTGCTTTAGTAAATAATTCAAATGGTCAACACCAGTCCCAGTTAAAGTAATGCTTGTTGTGACCGGTTTATTAGTTCCTGCTTTTTTATCTGAAATTACACCAGAACCGAGATTGAACCCAACTTGATCATTACCCAACACTGTAACAAGTTGCCCGCCTGTGAGCACAACCGTAGTTTGACCGTTATACGTTCGGCTAGTCGCTATAACATCAATTATTGCAAGTCCTAATTGCTCTATTTCGCCGACTCCAATTAGTGTAAGCGTATTGCCTAAGATAGTGGTCCCGCTCCCTTGCGTTAGTGTATAGTTCAGATAACCCGTTCCTGTTAATTTAGCGCCAGTCACAATAACGTTCTTGTTTTTTCCTACGTTTTTGTCAGAGTATTGTGCATCTCCACTTAAAACTACACCAGCATCGCATGAATATAAAGTGCTAAATGTATAACCAGAGCTTAGGTTACTTTTTACTGTTGTACTCTCATCATATGTCTTCTTTATTGTATTATTCCCGCTTGCTTTAATTGTAAGTGTTGCTGGTAATATATACCAAGTCAGAGTTGTGCCATCTAGAGTAGGATTGTTGTAGTTTGATTTAAGACCGCCATTATCACCATTATTTACAGTTACAGAAACGGATGCATCATACTTTGAAGCATCAATTCCTTCGGCTCCTGCATTATAAGTAAATGAAAAACTTAGCCTTTCTGTATTAATTTGTGTTGAAACTAATTGAAATGTGTTATTAATTCTTACCTGACGAGAGGTTGCATTATAGATAAAAGCATCATCATAATCCCATGTAAGTGTTACGCTGTAATCTGCCGTTGTTATTTCTCCTACTCCTGAAAGTGTGATCGTCGTATTATCGATTGTAGCACCATCACCAGCTTCGAGAACATAATTTGAAGCTTTAGCTGGGTCTGTAGCAGAAATAGTTACTCCTGTCAATATGATATTCTTGCCTTTACCAACATTCTTAGTGTCGTAATTACTAGTCCCCAAAATATCAATTATTTCACTACCGATCATTCCAGCAAGTACATAACCACCAGCCTTTACTGCACTAGTACTGCCATTGTATTTTCTGCTCACTGCATTTGCGTTAGCAGCTGAAACCTTAAGCGATGCCCGTCCAATACTCCATGATAGCGTAGTATTAGTTGCACTAGGAGAATAATTAGATACCAATCCGTTATTTGCACCGTTATTAAATGTAACTAAAGCCACTGCCGAATATGTAGCTGCGTCGACACCAGTATTTCCAGTATAGCCACAAACAATTGATAACTGTTCAGAATATATTTCTGTTGAAAAACTTGTCTCCTTTACACTGACAGTCTTTGTTTGAGCGGTGTATTTAAAGTTCTCTGGATAATTCCAGCTTAGCTCAAATGATATACTGAGTGGAGTAATAGTACCAGTATATGCAATAATCGCTTGAGTAAAATTATAATTTTCTTGCTTATATCCAGTATTAAGTATAAGAGCACTAAATGTTACAGATAGCGTTTTTGCATCCAAAACATTCTTATCATTGAACGCTTTTGACATACTTATTTCTTTGATTTGATCTATAATGGGTTTATTTAACCCTTTAGCATCACCTAATATAGTAAAATTACTAATCGAACCATTGTAGTTAACCGTGCCATCGTATGTTTTAGAAAAAGAAGGATTTCCAGCTTTTACAATTGTGATCGGCAATGGAAGAATCTTGCCAGAGATTGTATAAGTGTTTGAAACGCTATAGTTAGCGCAATCAGTGCCTGTTAAGGAGATTGCAATAGTTATGTTATATACAGACCCACCAGTATTCGCATTAGCATCAGGATATGTTGCGGAAGTAACCGTTGACACGACATCATCGCCAGCTGTAACATTACTCATAGTAAAATAATTGCTTTGATTACCGTTTATTTTGCTAATATCAGCTGTCGTTAAAGTATCATAATATTTTTCAAACGCATTCACAATCGAAATATTGATCGTTTTAATCGTTATATAAAAACGAACGCCTGAAACAAAATCAATTTCGAAATTGTTTTTATAATCATCAGGTACATTTAAAGATCCTCTTACAATCACATAAGTGCCACCAGCATCATCCCTTTTTGGATTAGTACCCTTTGGTGAACGAGTAAGTGCTCCTTCCAAATTAAAGCGTTCAGTAGTAGGGTAAGTCGTATTATACGAAATAGTAGGATCGTCCTCCCCATATATCTTGCTTTTCTCAAGTGGTGTAACTTTTACTTTCGCTTTTGTTATATCTGCACTCATTGTAATTATAAAGTTATTGCTACTTCCTGTTGCAGTTAATATATAGTCAGATCCAGATGGCGTTGCAAATCTATAGTTAGCACCATTATTCCCGTCAGAAATTGCAAGACGAAAGGTTATTGTTTTATTAGTATCAACGTCTTTGTCAGAAAACTTTGGCATATCTTGCTGTGTATTAATCAATGAAATAGTATCACTAGACACATTTCCAGAAACACTATAAAATGAGCTAATACCAGCATCCACAGTGCCATCATATGCGCGAGAATAGCGACCAACACTTGTAATAGAAAGTGATGCAGGTGTAATATTTCCTGTTATTACAAATGTGTGAGTGTTTTCTTTCTGCCCGCCTACTGAAATCTCGCCTGACCCATTTACCAATATGTAATTTTTACCTTGAGGAGAAGAAGAACCATCGTTTATTGTCAACTTTATTGTTATAGAAATATCTGTTCCAACGTTTACACTACTAAATGTCGCATCACCTTGTTTAATGGAATCTGAACCTGCTAAACCTGATATTTTGTAGTAGGTTTCATTGTTTAGTATAGTAGCTACATTAGTTTTGTTGTAAGCTCTTGAATAGGTGCTATTACCTTTAGAGACAGTCAATTGCTTTGCCGTAATAGAGCCATCAAATGAAAAAGTAAAATTATTACCAACGCCATTAGACGCTCCTGTTACATTCGTTATACCAGCCCCTTTTGTAATTTTATAATTTTTACCATCAAAATTATCATTTATTGTTAGTGTAACCGTTATTGACTGTGGCCCTACGTTTTTAGTTGAAAACTTCCCCACCGCAGTGCTAATTTCCAATATTCCTGTTAAAGTATAAGCACCACTAGTACCAATCGATGTTATATCTGTGCTACCATCATAAATCTTAGTATACCCACCAGTTTTTTCTGCTTTAAATTCCTTTATTGTTATAATTCCCATAGAATAAAAGGTTAGCGAGGCAGACCCATTTTTTGAAGTATCTGGCATTGCTATACCAGTTGCAGGGGCATAGTTAGATACTTTATATCCAGCGCCACCATTACCAATAATTGTAAAATTAATCGTTACTGTTTTTCCTGTTGCAACATTTTTGGAATCATATGTCCCTACAGCAGTAATGGTGAGCTCACTGCCAACACCATCATAATTGAAATGCTTGTTAGAAACGCCCAAAAGCCCACCTTCAATAGGTGTCGGTAACACATTTGTGCTATCATAGACTTTTTGAAGGGTATTTCCCCCTTTCACTATACTAAAAGGTCGAGGGATAATCTTAAAGCTTACAAAATAATATCCAGTCTGCCACACACCATATTTAGGGATTGTAGCTGTGACAGCCTGTCCTCTAGAAGGACTCCACTCGCTAGTAGTGTCAAACATGACCATCCTGCTATAATTACCACCCGATTCATCGGGATGTGCCTTGTCAGTAATTACATAGCAATAAAAATTAATATCTAGTCCACTTCCACCCCCGCTGATGGGTAGAACATCTTTATTTACTGTTGTGTAGGTAAATGAGGCGTCTCCTCCATTCGTAGGATACCATGCATTCTGAGCAATAACTCTATATCGCTCATCGTATTGTAATGCATCAGAAACAAATAATCGGCTCGCGTAGTTTGTAGTGGTGATATAACCATTGCCAAAACTACTTGATGGTTTTAATTCGTAAGTAACACCACTTCCATCATAATATTTATTGTATAAAGAATCGGACCAGTATTTGCTTCCAGAAGCTAAATTTGAAAGATTAAGTCCATTACCCACACTTGCAGGAGAGTTAGCATTTATATCCAATTGCACATTCGAATAATACATTGCATATACTACCATTGGTGTCCCGCCCCTTCTAAACACCTGATTTAAAGTTTGCAATTTGCGATCATAGATCATTGTTAAAGTATTAGCCTGTATGGCAGAAAGGATTTGATCTGCCTCTTTAACCTGATATACCACCTTTATTGCACCATCAAGAAATCCAGTAAGGTTGAGCTCTCCATTTAATATATTACCACCATCAGTACCCAATTTAATACTAGTATCGATCCTATTATTGCCAGAGATAAAGTTAGTACCATAGTTACATTTCCCTACCCAGTAATTGCCAGTTGCATTATTATCATACGTGTATTGGTCGTATCCACCATCAAATTGAGTAGTAGCACTAACTGTGGCAACTAAGGTAGAATATGATCCAGCTATATTGGTGTAAGTAAAGTCCCCAAAACCCCAAGCAGTCAGACCATAAACTCTCAATTTTATAGTAGGTGTTACAGTAGTTGTCATATAAATATTTTTGAACTCAGCATTAACGGCTGTAACAGTACCAGCCACCCAAGAACCCTTCCCACCAATAAGAAGTCCTGCAGCACATACACCTAGTGCAGGATATCCTGCTGTCGCAGTACCACTATAACCATAACCTTCAAGATTTGGATTTGACGTGTCAGTAACGGCAAGTACTCCCTTATAACTGAGGATTAATCCGTCAATTTCCAAAGTTATCGATGTTGCATCCGTTCCTGTAGCATAATGCTGTCCTAGCGTCAGCACGCCTACGATCCCACCTACAGCTGCATCGTTTCTAACTTGACCTTCAACACTAATATATGTGTTTGCATACATCACTGAATTACTTCCTGATTTCAGCTCACAATCTATAATCCTAACCCTTCTTCCTGGATGGAAATCACCACTGACTCCAAAAATTTCTCCTATGAACCCACCAACCCGTGCGCGTCCAAATGATTCGTTCCGTCTCCAATTTGCAGATGACAGATATTTTGCTTGCCCTACAGCAGCAAGTACAACTCCATCAGCCATCTCAAATGTTGAATTAATAATATCAACACCAGCTGCTTTAACTAAACCTACAAAGCCTCCTACTGTCACTCCTATTGCTCCAGTATTATCACCTAGAGAAGTACCCCTGAAAATAATGTTAGATTTTAAAATAACACGAACATTTTCTATTGTCGATCTTTGTGCATCCTTTTGCCCAGTTGCAATTCCAGCAACCACACCAAAATATTGATGATAATTATTACTGCTTCCACATGCGCTACTCAGCAAAATTGGTGCGTCAACAATAATTGTCAGATCCTTGATCGTACCATGCCATAAATGTGCCGTAAGCAAACCGTGAAATCCATATGGTTCGCCCGTGGCAGTGTCCCAACGCACATTATCTCCAAGAGTATTATATGATGACAACCTGTATGTGATAGTATGCCCATTCCCCAAAAGAGTACCAGAAAAAATATTATTTGTAGTACTACTAGAATCAGCATAAGCGTGATTTGCATACGCAAGCCGTGTTGCCTGAGAGCCTTGGTTTGCATTTAAATCGGCACCATTATAGTAGTTATATCCTGGTCTATTCGTAACTTCTATATCGTTTGCTAGCATGTATCGCCCAGTTTTGACACCTGCTGAGCTTACATAATCCCAGAGTTGCTGCTCGTTATAAATGAGAGTTGTAGCTCCAGTTGATGGCTTATTAGCACCAGCTACAAATATTTCACTAGCTGACAAAACGTTATTTGTTGTTGTGATCGCACGCAACACAACATAGCGCGCTAGGTATGTTCCGCCAAAATCGGCATATTTTCCATTGCTATCCCAAGCATAAGTATCCCCCCAATTACCGGTACCTACAGAGCTAAAATATTTATTCCATTCGGTAGTATTCCAGTACTGAAGCCTCTTATCTCCTTTAACAACGCCACCTAAGTTGCCTCTATCTACATAAACCTCATATTTGTTTATTTTTCCACTATTATCACCATCTGATCTCGGAATATACTGTATTCCTGAGACTAAGCGAGGCATTTTCAGATCCAATACAAAATAATAATAATACTGGTTTGCATAGCTAGTATTGGCAGCTTGTGCGCTTCCTATTTCGCCATAAGCGCTATTGTTTGCACGAACTCCTGAATACCAACTGTGAAAAAAAGGAGTTCCGTTCCTTGAGCCATTATTAAGTTGCTCTGCGCCTTGCTCATTTGCATGCGCTGTACTAGTATCTGGGGCATACGCAACCGTATAGTTTATATTAGTACCATTACCATACCAAAGAAGAGAATTATCAACCGTATAATTGCTAGGGATTTCTCCCGCAGGCACAAATTGTGTCCCCGTATGATACCCAATTCTTAGTTCACTCAGTATTCCTATACCATCCTGATCACCACCGTCAGTTACTTCAAACGCTAAATAGCGTGCTTTTGTTGGGGTAAATTCAACAAGAAGGCTTCTCTGATAATCAGAACTCCCCCCATTTGGCGATTTTTCTTCATTAAAAGTGGCAACATTTGTAAAATTATTTGTAAGACTTTGAAAATAAGACATGGTTAGAATGTCAGGAGCCCTAGCATCTTTACTTACATAAACAGCACCTCTCGCAATAAAACTTTTAGGATCATTTGTTCTTCTTTCTACAATCACCTGTGAAACATTTTTTACAGCTTTTAAGTCTAAAACAACATACCTAAGTGTATTAGCAGCTGCCTCATACCTTGCCACATTACTGCCATTCGTAGTACTACCTGGATGATAATATGTAGGGGTAGTAATGCCTGGTTTTATAGTATTAATTGATCCATACTCACTACCAATACCAATCACAGTGCACATTGGCGCATAAACAATATCATAATCATCATAGAAAGAAGGGTAATCATTATGAGTCTCTACAAACAACCTAAGCTCGTCAATAGCTATTATGTCATTATCCATGTTGTCTGTAGTTGTCTCTCGCCAATTATCCATCGTTATCGCAACATATCTGGTCATTACTGCCTGGTCCAAGGTTAAAACACGATCGTTATCTTGACTCTTATCTGTCGTTACAAATTGCTTTCTTTGAATGAAATAGCCATTGTTGCGCATGTTCAAAAAGAATTCCTTTGGTGGCGCACTTTCGTTATATGTTGAATCAGTAGTCGAGTAAACGGTAAATCTGTATATTTTATCCCGCTCATCTGCAGGATTTCCCCATTGTCTCTGTCGCATTTCAACCCTTGCTAATAATCTAGGTGCTCCTAGGTCTAGAATAATATATGAATGACTAGCACTATCCCCTTCAAATCGAAACCCATCTTTGTCTTCTGGTGTAGTCCCAAAAAGTTCATAGTATTTGGTATAATCAGCTTCTGGTGTTGCGTTAACCTCTCCTTCAGGTGTATGATACATCCCTGATACTCCAGGCAACATGCATGTAAGAGTATAATTACCGGCAATTTTTGCATAGTAGCTATTTGGTGCATATGCAATCGTGTAATCAGTAAATTGCGTTACACTAGTTATTACGGCCTCAGCAGGCAAAAAAGTACTGCTTATTGCAACTGCTGCAAGGGAAATTACAATAGATACGAACACTAAAACAATAATAAAATGCCAGTTCCTCGGGGTTTTTTTTCTATTTAGTTTTGACCTGCCTTTCATAGCATTCCTGTTTTTGTAACTACCCATGGTTTTGCTCCTTAAAGCTCATTTACATACTCAAAGGTTTGAAAGATTTGTAAAGCGTTTTTGAATTCGCTCAAATTTTTTAAATTACAAACATTATTGTAAACTTAACTCATTTACAACTAACAGTGTAATTTAACATGCTTAATTTTATTCACTGCCATTTGTACAGTAAGTCTATATCGTAGGCAAGTTTACTTCATTTGCTCGACAGCAGTGCGCTTTCTACATTGCTTTAGATAGCGTATACTTCATAGCCTACCTACCTACTTTCTTCTTCTTAACCATTAACATTTATTATCCACATAAAACCCACTAAATTATAAGGCTATGGCACATAGTTTCTTAACACTTCTTTTAGCTGTCTAAAAAAATAGAGTATGTTTTTCGATGCTGTAGTCTATACAGGAATTAGATGTTTGATCTTTAGCCTAAATAATTTAATTTTTTTGTTACATTATTTTCTCATTTTTCATCCCATAAAATCCTTATTGTAAAGTTTACACAAAGCCTTTATTTCATCGGATTTCAAAGTGACGTACTCCCGCCGCCTAACGCCTACGGCGTTTGAGTCGGGTCGTCTTGGGAACTCAAACTCACGGCAGGATGTTTTACCAAGCTATCCCCGCGTCCCACGGTTCGATGTAATGCGCTATGAGGTGAGTAATCGAAGCCCTTCGACAAATGATTATTACTATCCAAGCCCTCTCGAAAATCAGACCTCCCTTATATGCACTGATTCTTTCACAAATTCTCCGAAGTGTCAATACAGGACGGTCGAACAAGGTGTCGATTCATCTCACCGCCTATAGAGGCGGGAGGCTTTTCACACATAAGGTTAAAAAAACATAGATTATTTTCTCGTCTTTTCACAATGACTTTAGTATTATCTATCAATTCCATTTTGAATTTTTTCAATGATAAGACATCATTAAGTAAGCTCAAAAAACCCTCAATTAAAAACTTCTATCATGCTCCCTTAGAAACCTAAAAGGGGAAGCTACTTGTAAGGGGCAAATTAATGCGGGTTTTTTGGTTTGCAAAATTTATGGTACATCAACCTCTCCCCCTCTAATTTATAAAGAGTTCAGATGAAGGCCTAAATAATATATAATTATACCACGTAATTAACTAAATATTTTGCTAGTTTTTCTGATTTTACTAAAATTAAACTCACAGTGAATATGAATACCTAAAAATGCTTTATTAAATACTTTGTTTTCTAATATTTGAGGACTATTTTTTAAATTTTAAGCTTTTGTGTTTTGAAAATTCTTTTGTTTTTATCTTTTCTTAATTTTTTGCAGGTTAAGTTTATAACATAAATTTTTAGGAGCTTTTTAATTTTTAGATCGAACATTTCTAAAAACCGGAAGCTCTAAATACTCTATTGTCTATTTCCCGCTAGTACCGTAATTACTCAAAACTCTAGCAGATGGGTCATTAACGTTACAATTTTCCCATGACTTGTTTGGCATCCAAAAATCAACAACCATTGTTGCTAGTTTAGGATAATATTTTTCAAATATTTCCCGATAGAGTAGTGATTCCTTGGTGAATGGCGTAGCGTGGTATTGATACTTTGAGCTTAGATGCTCAAATTCCTCATCGGTATATTTGCTTTCCGCATATTCCTTGATGTAATCGACCATTGAATGCCCAACAGCATCCGAGAATGCAGCCTTTTCACGATAAAGTATTGATTGTGGTAAATATTCGCCGTTATCAAATGCTTTGCGCAGCAAGTATTTACCCTTATTGTACACATTGACTTTCATTGCTGGGTCAATTTCCATTACATACTTAACAAAATCAAGATCACCAAACGGCACTCTAGCTTCTATTGAGTTAACAGAAATACAACGATCAGCGCGCAATACATCATACATATATAATTCTCTTAATCGTTTTTTTGCCTCCTCTTGGAAAGCCTCACTAGAAGGTGCAAAATCGGTATACTTATATCCAAAAATCTCATCGGAAATCTCGCCTGTTAATAAAACACGAACGTCAGTTGTCTCGTGAATTGCTTTGCAAATCAAATACATTCCAATACTAGCTCTAATTGTTGTTATATCAAATGTCTCGAGTATTTGAATAACCTTTTCTATGCTTTCTATTACTAGTGTTTTGTTAATATATATCTCTGTATGGTTACTGCCAATATAATCAGCAACCTCTTTTGCATATTTTAGATCAATTGCATCCTCATTCATGCCTACAGCAAATGTCCGAATCGGATTTTTTAATATCTTTGCTGCTACTGCGCAGACAATAGAACTATCTAAACCACCACTTAAAAGAAAGCCAAGCGGCGCATCGGCATCAAGTCGTTTTTCGATCCCCTTGCACAGTTTATCGTGCAAATTCTGCGTCACGTCCTCGATTGATTCCTTTCTTAGTTTTTCTACCTCTGTTACATCATAATAACAGACAAAGTTTCCTTCCTTGTAGTAATGTCCTGGAGGAAATGGATGTATTTCATCAGCTAAGTCAATTAAATTCTTAGCTTCGCTCGAAAACATAATATCCCCGTTCTTGTTATATGCATAAAACAGTGGGCGTATTCCAATAGGGTCACGTGCTGCTACAAAACTATCAATTGATGCATCGTATATGATCATTGCAAACTCAGCATCTAGCTTTGCAAACATTTCCACTCCAGATTCAACATATAGTGGCAGAATTATTTCACAGTCACTGCCACTTTTGAACTGGTATTTTTTTGAAAGTTCTGCTTTTTTCTCTCTAAAGCAGTACAGCTCACCATTGCACGCAACATAACTACCGTTTAACTCAAATGGTTGCATGCCAGCGGGACTAAGCCCCATGATTGAAAGTCGATTAAACCCTAAATAACCTCCCTTGAGCTTTATTATTTTTTGAGCATCAGGACCTCTACTCAAGGTTTTGTCCATGGCAACTTTAAATTTTTTTTTGGTGATGGTATCACCTGTATACGACATAATCGAGCACACTTTTGTAATTCTCCTTGCACAAAACATTTAATAAATACCATTGAACCCGCTAAATTCTTAATATGTTAGGAGTTTTGCCCCATTTTTTTAACTACATCATAAAAGTAAGAGTCTCTCTTTTTACCAATTACAATAACCTACATTAACTAAGCTCTCACCTTGAGTAAACCTCTTGGTATCTTACAGTAGCTAATCTATTTATCGGTCCTTACGCGATGTATATATGCACAATTTACATACTAAAACTCTGATCTTTGGTAACATTTATTATAAAAGTATTAAATTATTCAAATTGCCAACTAGCCTTGAAGTTTAACTAGCCTTCCGGATAACCTCTGGTGGTTTGTCACCTTTAATAGTGTCTTCGCTAATAATAATTTTTTGTATATCCTTCTGAGATGGGGCATCAAACATGAGTCCTAGTACTGTGTTTTCAACGATTGTACGAAGCCCTCGTGCTCCCGTTTTCAATTGCGATGCTTTCTGCGCAATTGCAGTTATTGCGCCATCGCTAAACTGTAAATCAATATTGTCAATATCTAATAAAGCCTTAAATTGACTAACTATAGCATTTTTAGGTTCAGTTAAAATTTTAACTAACGCATCCTCAGATAACGGATTGAGTGCAGCTATAACTGGCAATCTCCCTACAAACTCCGGGATCAGTCCATATTTTATCAGGTCATCTGGTTGCAAACAACTAATAATGTCGGTGTAAGCGGTTGCAGATGTCTCTAAAGTCGAGTTGAACCCAATAGATGAACTACTTTTTCTTTTACTAACAATTTTGTCAAGTCCTACAAACGCACCGCCACAAATGAACAATATATTAGTAGTATCAATTTGTATACACTCTTGTTGCGGATGCTTGCGCCCACCCTGAGGTGGAACATTAGCAACAGCACTTTCGATTATTTTTAAAAGTGCTTGTTGTACACCCTCGCCCGAGACATCTCTCGTAATCGAAACGTTTTCGTTTTTTCGACATATCTTATCAATTTCATCAATGTAGATTATTCCCTGCTCTGCTCGTTTAACATCGCCGTTTGCTGAATGGATTAGCTTCAAGAGTATGTTTTCTACGTCCTCTCCTACATACCCTGCCTCTGTTAGCGTTGTTGCATCAGCAATCGCAAATGGAACATTGAGAATACCAGCAAGTGTTTTAGCAAGAAGTGTTTTCCCCGAACCTGTTGGTCCTAGCATGAGAATATTGCTTTTTTCAAGTACAACATCAGGATATTTTTTGCTCTTCTTACGTATGCGCTTGTAGTGATTATAAACCGCTACAGCAAGGATTTTTTTAGCTTCTTCCTGTCCTACAATATATTCATCTAAGCGTGACTTAATGTACTGCGGCGCTGGTAATATAGCTTTATCCGAAGCTCCTCTTCTTTTATCATTTGGCGATGCTGTTTCTTCGATTAACTTATTAGCAGCAAATACGCAAATATCACAAATGCACGCCGCATCGTTCAATCCCGTAATGAGATGATCAGCTTCCTCATCAGTTCTCCCACAGAAAGAACAAACTAGTTTGTGTTCTTTTTTACCTTGACTATCTTTCATTTCACACCTATAATGATATTTGAAATTTAACGTCTTTTTTAATCCCGTTTCCTAGCTCAACAAAAGCAAATAGCATGCATTGAGCATTTTTTTATCAATAACTATCTCTAATTGCTCATTTCCTTTCTTGAATTGAACACTTTATCGATGATGCCGTATTTCAAGGCATCCTCTGCTGTCATATAGTTGTCTCTGTCTGAATCCTTTTCAATTTGCTCTATAGGTTGTCCTGTTCGTTGAGCAAATATGTGATTTAACTTCTTTTTTGTTTTCAATATATGTTCAGCCACTATTGCTATATCGCTAGCCTGACCATGTGCACCACCTAATGGCTGATGAATCATAATCTCACTATTTGGCAAGGCATATCGTTTACCCTTGGTACCAGCGGATAGTAAAAAAGCACCCATTGAAGCGGCCATCCCGATACATATCGTTGATACATCGCATTTGATAAAGTTAATGGTATCAAATATTGCAAACCCCGCACTTACGCTACCACCTGGACTATTGATATAGATAGAAATATCCTTGTTTTGATCCTTTGTCTCTAAGAATAGTAGTTGTGCTACTATAATATTTGCTGTGAAATCATCTATAGGCCCACCGAGAAAAATAATTCTATCCTCTAGAAGTCGTGAATAGAGATCATAACTAGTGGCACCATGGTTAGTCTGCTCTATAACAAACGGCATAGTCATTGTTTCAACCTTATTTCTTTCAAAATTCATTTTTAACTCCTCAATATCAAAGCGATATAATTATCATTTTTAGATCGCAAAATTCATTTTTAGAATCTTTTTACTTACGCTAAATGTCAAAATCTTTTATTTCATTGAATTATTCATTTTTTGTTAATTTTTTTGGTTTTTCAATCTTTTGAATGCTTTTTAATTAAACTTCTTCTTTTGGACTTTCAATTTCCTTATATTCGTTATACGTTCCCAAATATTCAGTGACCATTCCCATTTTGAGCTCACGCATTAACTCTCGCCTCCTACGTTCGGTGGCATCTTTAAGTTGTCCCTTTACCATCGCCCACCATTCTGGCGATTCAGTTTCAAACTTTTTTTCAATTTTTTCATCAAATTTACCTTCCTCACTTTCCATTCGCTCTAGTAATTCAGATGTTACTAAAAACGCTCTCACTGAAGCTTTGGACTGCTCAAAGCATCTGTCTTTCATTTCATTCGAAATCGTAAATTTTTCTCCTGATCTAGATGAGTTCGTTTTATTGAATCTGTCTTTAAGTTCTTGGATCCTAGCGTCAAAGTCAAATTTTACAAATTCGTCAGGAATCTCGACTTCTGAGGTTTCTATTATTTTCCCCATAAACTTTTTTAGTGCATTATGCTGATTTTCCTTTTCTTTCTTTTTTAATAATTTTTCCTTAACATCAGCTTTGTATTCTTCAAAGGTGTCAAACTCACTAACATCCTTAGCAAACTCATCGTCTTGTGCAGGAAGTTCTTTGCGCTTTATTTCACATATTTTTAATAAATGCTTTTTTTCTCCATCATTACTCTTATTATACCAAGTCACAATATCGCCAACATTTTTTCCAAGCGTATCATTACACAAGGTGTTTAGTGACTTATTCTCGTATCTGTTTGTAAGAATAATGTTATCTAGTTTATCTACGCCTTCGTGTGTGACAACTTCTATCTTTGTTTCACCGTCAGGAGCTGTTACCGTATCCTCAAAAGCCTGAATATATCCAATCTCATCATTTAATTCTGCTGGGCCAGAAATCTCAATAACTCGTGATACCTTATCCAAATCATATTTAATTTCTTCTTGGACATCTTCGTCACTTACAACTGGCTTTTCTGTTTCCAAAATTTCGCCTTTGTAGTTAGCTAATTTAATATTTGGATAGTGTAGTGCTTCAATTGAAAATTTAGCGCAATTTTCATCTACGCTTATAAGTTCTACTAAAGGAGAATAGCTTAGCATAATTACAATACCGTCAGTGTTAGATTGCGAATAGCCAACCTCGTTAATTATTTTTTCATAATATTTTTTGTATGCAAACTCTACGGCATATTCGTTGATTGTTTCAATCCCAAAGCGTTTAACAAATAGTTCAAATGGAGCCTTACCAGGTCTAAAACCATCAATTTTAAATTTGCGGCTATAAGCTACAAATGCACCTTTTTGGCAATCAGACCATTCCTTATTGTCAAGAGTTACAATAAACGCTACATGAGATTTTTCTCTCTTTTGTACTGTATATTCCATAATCAATCCTCTCAAAGATAAAATTTGTCAGCTTCAATAATTATATTATTTGCTTAGCTTTAATATTATGTTATATAATGCTAGGTAGTAAATATATTAGCTAAATTACTTCTATAACAATTTGCAGGAGCTTTTCTTATCTAAACTACAAATGAAAATATAATAACATAGCACGTTTTTTCAAAGACTGTCTGGTTCTTTAATTTTGATATATTAGCACATTAGAAAGAGAAAATGCAATTAATTTAGATATGTTTAGTTTGTAAGTTAATGCATCCTAAAATTTAAAAATCGCACTTTACAAGATGATGTCTTAAGAATATGCTACTATTCGCAATCCCATTAAATAAAAACTCAGCTCAATTAAACAAAGACTTTAGCATTCTCTAAGAGCACTATCTAGCTAGCTTAACGTATTACCTTAAAAAAAGAGTCAAATTTAGATTTTGCTTATCACTTATATTTGAGCTAATAGATACAACGATTATACACTATGCTTAGATAAATACAGTAGCATAAGTAGAAAAACTCTCTATATCTACAAGGTAGTCTCGTTTAGAGTTATGCACTAGCTTTTATTTTTATATGCTTCATAATTTCAAGACTGACGGCGTTGCCGTCGAAATCACTAATTAAAATCACACCATGAGTATTGAAACAATTTTTTATTTCAGGTATAATTCATATATCGATTGGCGGTTCAGAGCGC
>JAITQU010000244.1 GCA_031288735.1 Christensenellaceae bacterium | reverse complement strand
GTGAAACGAGGGGTTACATCTCGAAGCGGCTTTCCAAAATTTCTTCTGATAAATCAATAGGCTTTCCACGGATCAAAAGTAAGCACCAAGGGCACTACAGTTATACGACAAACCTTGCTTACGGGAACATAGAGCTCGCAATGGTTACTTGAAACTTCCAAGTTAGGAGGTGTCAGTGTAAAACAGCATCGTCAAGTTCTATCTGATTACAAGCTGAAATCAGTTCAGTGTCACAGCTCGTCTTTAAAGTATTACGCATCCATACTTTAGAGCATGAAATGACCGTTGAATCCCTTAAGCCTGTAAATGTTCTTGGGTTGGATTTTTCGATCTAGAACTGCACGTTGACAGCAATGGCGACAGCCTCATAGCACGATTTTATAGTGGTCGCAAGAAAAACTCGAAAACCACGCAAGTTATCCCGCCCAGAATAGAGCAAGAATAGAGGAAAGCCGTGGAAAAAGTGGCGGGATTCCCAGCATACCTCGAATAGCGAAAAGACTTCCTCAGAAGCATCGTAGACGGATAGAACGTTACGATGTGGTATGCATTGAGGACTTAAATATGCGGGGAATGCGAAATCTCTGAATTTTGGAGCAGCGTATCTCAACGGCTCTGGAATGTTTAGGTTTCCTCGGATACAAGTTGACAAACAAGGAAAGTTCTGACGATTGATAAGTGGTTTCCGTCCTAAACTGTGTCATGTATGTGGCTATGTAGTGACAGACTGACAATGCGACAGGTCGTGGACATGCGAAAGTTGTGGTGCACATCATCATAGAGACATAACTATGCCGCAACATTCGGCGCATGTCTTCGATTACTCACCTCTTAGCGCATTACATCGAAGAGTGGGACGCACGGAGATAGCGGGGTTAAACATCCTGCCGTAAGTGGAGTTCCTAAGAAGACCCGCCTCAAACGCCGTAGGCGTTAGACGGCGGGAGTATCACATGTTAAATTGTTACTTACATAAAAAATATTATTGTTTATGAGGAAATACTATGATTAGAAATCGAAAATTTGCTCTTGTTTTCAGAACTGTAGCTTTTCTAATTGCAATTTCAGGACTTCTAGATTCCTTTATTTCTCTAACTCACAGCATTGATGGAGCTTTGTTCATGTATTATACTGTTCAAAGCAATATCTTAGCGTGTGTCATGTTTGGACTGCTAATTGTCTGTACTGCTAAAGGATTAAAAAAAGATGGCACATTAGGGTCTTCTAGTTATTTGCAACGATTCGAAATGGTCGCTTGCGTGGATCTGCTTTTGACACTACTTGTTTTCTGGGTATTGCTAACACCGACCATGTTTAAGATGACCGATGGTGGTGTGTATTTATGGAGTTATGAAAATCTCTCTGTTCATCTTATTACTCCTCTACTCTGCCTCATTGATTATATATTGTTTTCTTATCCTAGAAAGCTTAAATATATCGATGTCTATTTAGTTCTAATTTTCCCTATAAGTTATCTTGCGTTTGCTACTATTGCAGGCTTTTCTGGCTATGTTTTTTCAATTCATGATGGAGCAGCTCAGCGTTTCCCATACTTCTTTATGGATTATGACCTTTTAGGAGCACTTACCATCGTTTATATTCTTGCTCTGATTATTATATTCCTATTGATTAGCCACGTATTTTATTATATCGACCATAAATTTAGAAAAATACCAGACTGACTAATTTTTGAACTACTTTTCTATATAACTAAAGGAAGTGTCTTTTTAAAAAGACCCTTCCTTTTTTTAGTGACGTACTCCCGCCACCTAACGCCTAGGCGTTTGAGCCGGGGCCTTCTTGGGAACCCACCCTCACGGCAGGATGTTTAACCCCGCTATCCCCGTGCGTCCCACGGTTCGATGTAATGCGCTATGAGGTGAGTAATCGAAGCCCTTCTAGCCGAATGATTATTACTATCCAAGTCCTCTCGAAAATCAGACCTCCCTTTTATGCACTGATTCCTTCACAAATTCTCAAAGTGTCAATACAGTACGGTCGAACAAGGTGTGCCTTCATCTCACCGCCTATAGAGGCGGGATACTTTTCACACATAAGGTTAAAAAGTTAACTAAAGTACATTTTAAAATTTTTATTAACCTTATTTTACTTACATTTTAAATGCCGTTTCAGCTGCAATGGCTCCATCAGCGCATGCAGTAATAATCTGTCTTAAACTAGTGTTTCGAATGTCACCTACAGCATACACATCTTTAATATTTGTCTGCATTAAGGCATCAGTTATAATGTGTCCACTTTCATTAAGTGCTACCTCTGAGCTGACTAAAGCTGAATTTGGAGTAACACCAATAGCGACAAACAAGCCATCTGTTTCTATTTCTGTCATCCTTTGAGTTAGAACGTTTCTAACTACTACACTAATAAGTGGTGCACCCTTTAACGCTGTGATAACACTATCTAATACTAAATTAACACCAGCGTCCTTTAATTTGTCTACGAGATGTTTTGAAGCCCTAAAGGTCTGTCTACGATGGAGTAGCGTTACTCTTTTTGCTATCGGTGCTAAAAACAAGGCATCACTTACTGCAGTGTCCCCACCGCCGTTGACAATTACCCTTCTTCCCTTGTAAAAATTACCATCGCAGGTTGCACAATATGATAACCCTTGACCTAGAAGGTTATCCTCACCATCTAGTCCAAGTTTTTTGTGTGTTGCACCCATTGCAAGTATAACTTTTTTAGAGCTTAACCTCTCTCCGCTATATAACGTTATAATTTTATCATCACCGCTTAACTCCATCTTTGATATAATGTCAGTTATAAAACTTACAGCTAAGTTTTGACATTGTTTAAACATGGTCTGCATTAGCTCAAAACCACTTATACTAATGTGCCCGCTAAAATTTTCAATATTGTGTGCGCTAGATGCAGCACCGCCTATCGTTTCAGAAACGACTACTACTTTTTTTCCAGCCCTCGCGGCGTAAATTGCAGCTGTTAAGCCACTAGGTCCACCACCAGCTATAACTATATCGTACATGTCTCACCTTTAAAAAAACCACCGCATTAGATCAAAGCGATGGTATTAGAATTTGTGTATTCTACTTCATTGAAAGTTTAACGTTTGCTAAATTGTGGTGCTTTGCGAGCCTTATGTAAACCGTATTTCTTTCTTTCCTTCATTCTAGGATCGCGAGTTAAAAACCCAGCCGCCTTAAGTATTGGTCTAAGTGCTATATCAGCCTGACACAGCGCTCTTGCAATACCGTGACGAATAGCACCAGCTTGCCCTGATACACCACCACCACATACATTAACCGCTACATCATATTTTGACAATGTAGCTGTAAGCTCAAGTGGTTGACGTATTACAAATTTCATTGTTTCTAGACTGAAATATTCGTCAATTCCACGTTTGTTTATAGTAATTGCTCCTTCTCCGCCTTGGATCAATCTAACTCGTGCAATTGCTTTTTTGCGTCTTCCGGTACCCCAATATTGTACCTTTTTTGCTACTTTTTTATTTGCTGCCATTATGGGTTTTGCTACTACCATTTGTACACCTCACATTAAAATTTTAGTTCAACTGGTTGCTGTGCTTGATGCACATGCTCGCTCCCAGCATATGTAAACAGCTTCGAATACATCTTTTTACCTAGGGAATTCTTTGGTAACATTCCTTTAATTGCATGCTCAACAGGGAATACAGGATTGTCTCTTTTTACCTTTGCATAACCTATTTCCTTTAAGCCACCAACATATCCAGTATGATGACGATAGATTTTCTTTTCAGCTTTCTTGCCAGTTAATATTGTTTTATCACAATTTATTATTATTACATAATCGCCTGTGTCAACATTGGGAGTAAAGATAGGTTTGTTTTTGCCTCTAAGCACGCTTGCAACCTTAGACGCAAGTCGACCTACTGGCATTCCTGTAGCATCGACTACATACCACTTTCTTTCAACTAGCTCTGCACATTCCATAAACGTTTTCATTTCAAATCTCCATTTAAAACAGTGTTTTATAATTTTTATTATTTTAAATTGAATGGGTTTGTAAATATATCTATAAATTACAAACTAAATAAATAATCTAAAATATACTAAATGCATTTGACTTTACTAAAGACTCTTTAAGTCAAGCAACATTCTAAAATGCAACGATTGATATATTACCATAAGCAGTGATAAAATTCAACTGTTTTTAACTAAGATATATGAACTCCACAATTGAATTTTACGAAATTTTTGCACTTTTAATTACTCTTACACCAATCAGGAAAAATTAAAAATTTTAAAAATTTAAATATAAAAAGTCTATTAACATAGTAGTTTCAAAATTTAATGTTACTATTTTAGTTTAACTAAATTAATTGCTAAATAGGTTACCTAAAACAAATATCTTAAATTCTATTTAAAAAACTATTTTTCCATTTGAAATGACTATTTTCCATTGATGTTTTTCATATCGAAGTAAACATACTTTATTTTGTATGTGTGAGCTATTGCTTTACCTCTTTTTAAGGTAAGGCCTTAGTTTTTAAAAAGGTTTGTTTTCCTGTTTAATTTTCCTTTTTAATGTGCCTAGTATAACACACCAAAATATTAGTATCAAGTTATTTAAACAGTCTTGCTTTTGAAATTGAAGAATTGGTGTTACTGTTCACACCCCATATGAAAAAGACACAGGGGGTGTAAACAATTTTACAAAATGGTAAATGAATCGTAAATAATTCTCAAAAACCTTATCTATGCAGCTGCTTTTTAAATTTT
>JAITQU010000237.1 GCA_031288735.1 Christensenellaceae bacterium | reverse complement strand
GCGGATAAAACACTGCATTATGACTCCACTAATGAGTCGTTATACAAGCCTCAGCAATACAAAACCGAGTTTGAGTGGCTGAGGGAATTGGATTTCTTTGTTCCACTCACTAGTCGATAAATGTTAAAACTTATTAACTTGTCGATGTCATCTTAAATTTCAACCAACACTACATGGAGTCTTATGAAAGTTTCACATTATATTCCCAAAATTTTATGTTCCTTATCTGAAGTTACAATTACAAATTTGCTTAACACCTTTGGAAACGCTAAAAACATTAAAGCAACAAAAAAAATTCACTACTCTGACGATAAAAATGTGTTTATAAATGTATATGAACCCATTGACCGTGGCAACGAAAAACTCCCTATCTTTTTATATGTACACGGTGGTGGCTGGGTTTCTGGTGGTCCGCGATATAGGAGGGCACTTGCAAAAAGCATAGCTGCGAAGGGATATATTGTTGTTAGCGTCTTCTATGGTTTAGCACCAAAATACAAATTTGATTCTTCAATTAAAAATTTATATACCGCTCTTGAATTTTTTCTTCAAAATGCTGATAAATACGGGGCTGACATTGATAGTATTTATGCAGGTGGCGATTCTGCAGGTGCGCATCTTGCTTGTGCACTTGGTGTAATTTCATCAAATGATCAATATAGGTCAATGATAGCTGATCTTCCTAGCATAGCTACTACTATAAAATTCAAAGGGCTTCTACTAATTTGCGGAATTTATAACATGGATACCGCTGAAAAATCTGGTTTTTCTGGCATCTCAAGTTTTATCTGTTTTGAAACAGGACTATCGTCTGAAGAACGTAAAGCAACTCAAAATGCAACTAGATTTTCACCAATAGAATATATTACTAAAACTTTTCCAAAAACTTTTGTCATTACTGCACAAAACGATAAATTACAGTCTGAAGGCTTTGATCTAGCAAAAAAATTACACTCACAGCAGTCTAAGTATCGACTCTATCATGGAACTGGATTTAGTGCAATGCATGCATTCCCTGTGGCACAATTCTTACAACAAACAAAACGTGTTATAAAGTATGCATTCGATTGGCTTCCTTAAATATTATATTACAAAGTTAACTTTACTTTCTTTTCCATTCTAGATATAAAGCTTTATAAAATACAAAAAAAATCACAATTTCTTGTGATTTTTATTTTTGTGATTTTTAAGCTCTCTTAAACAAAGTATTAATTTGCTCGATTATAGTGCTAGTTGTAACTATAAACTATAAATACATAAATGAAAAAACTAACACTCTAATCTAGGTTGCTTAATCCAGAATGAAATACATGTGGAAGAATTTTTCTTAAACGCTCGCCTATAACCGCACCTAAGGCACTGCATGCCACATCGCCTAGAATGAAAACAATGAAGCAATTAAGGATAACAAACCATAATGTGGTATCAGTCTTGATATAGAAATTTCTTATGCAATAGAAATACACAACACCAACAAAATATATGACCACTAAACCTGCTACTTGTGCTAGTAAAAACACGAAAAAATTCTTCTTTTTTGCTTTTTCTACAATAAACCCACTCAAAAAAGCACCAAAAAGAAAACCTATAATATAGCCAAAGGTTGGGATGAAAACATATGATGGTCCGCCACCCTGTGTAAATATTGGTAATCCCGAGAGCCCTAAGACAATATATATCCCAACAGACATAGCACCATATTTGCTACCTAATAAAATACCAGCTAAGCCAACAAAAAAGGTTTGCAGTGTAATTGGCACAGGATACATTGGTATTTTTATAAATGCGCCTACTGCAATTAAGGCAGAGAACATACCACAGAATGCTAAATCACGTATTGTTCGCACTCGCTTTTTTTTGACCTTTTTCTTTGTGTCGGCTGAATACAATTCTTCTTCAAGATCATCCAATTCTTCGAGATCTTCTTTACTGTTTTCATCAATTTTGCGTTTAAAAATAGACATTTATATCATTGCTCCTTTAATTTTCTAACAGTATAACAAATGTAATTTTTAATGTCAACCAAATTTTAAAAATTGGTTGACATTAAATTTACATTTGTAGAATGTAAAATGAATTGTCGCAGAAAATTGAAAAGAAAGACGATATCTAATCATCGTCTCTTTTACTTGGCCTTTAAAATTAATAGTCTGGATGTTAAATATAGGTACAATGTTTGAAAGTCTTTTTCTGTGTTTTCTTCGATTGTTTTGTTTAGTAAAAGTTACCAGTAATTCAAAAAATGCCTACTGCAAAATAGTTTAAAGCTTGCTTCATAATAATCAACATGAAAATATGCTATAGCAAAATCTAAATCATTTCACACGATTTCTTTATATCATTTCCGTAAGTTATAAGCATGCCCATATTGAGACATCATCTAGCATGCCTAACAAAATCTCTCATCGAGTACATACACCTATACCACTATTCAAGCGCATGCACCACTAAATTCTAATGTCAAAAATCGTAATTTTTGGTGATATGATTCCTTATTAGTAGAATTTGAGACAAAAGCTATATGTTTAATAATCCTAAATTCCCAATCGTGATAAGGCTTTTTGAAACTGTAAGAGCATTCAGATTAGTATCAATAACAGTTTTATCATAAAAAGTTTCTTGTGTTATCTTCCCCTGTTTATCGATTTTCCATATACTTATGAGAAGAGGTGTATCTAAAAAACTTTGATTGCGCTTACTTTCTAACTCCTTAAAATAATTAGCATAAGCGTTCCTTAATAATTGTGTTTTTCTTTCATCGATGTCTTCTGTGCTTTTAACTTCTATATAAAGGAAATAATTGTTTTGAAATTTTATAATAAAATCAAAATAACTGTGTCTTATGTTATTGTTCTCATCTAAATATTCACCGTTAACGTTTGAGCTTAATAGGTTTTTAGCCCAAACTTTTATGTTGTTAGTGTATTCGTTATATTTGCATATTTCAATGAATGCAATGGCTTCTGGTGTACTGTCTAGAGGCTGAACGTCCGATTGTCCATTTTTAATATTAAACAAATATGGTTGCCCTAGTATCTTTTCTGTTTTTAATTTTTTGTCTAAAGTGTCAGCGTCGTATAATTCTATATAATTACTTGAATCATAGGGAAGCAATTTTATTGCATATTTTGGGTCGTAGATTTTATTTTTATTTACAATGTTTAAAATAGCAAATCTGTGATTCTCTAGTAACACTGTAATGAAAAACTCAACTAATGAGTAATTTTCTAAAGCATCACTTTTAGCATAATATTGTCTATGGAAGTTAACCACTGTGCTCTTAATAATTCTATTAAATTCACTATTGCTTTGCAGAAGTTGCTTATAATATTTTAAAAACAAAAACGGATTGGATATAGGCGTGAAGATTGATTTTCCCTGCACAGTGTGCCGTATTTTTCTATATGTTAATTGGCCATCAATGTATGAAAATAAGGAGTTTAGCTGTTGCTCAATTAAACTTTTATTATCTAATAAATATTTTTCTAAGTCCTTGTTTAGAGCCTCTGTTTTTATATTTTTTTGCATATCCTGCTTATTTATTATTTCCACAGATGCAAGTAACTCGTTTTTAAAATCGTCACTTACCTTATAATTAAAAACTCTAAAATCCTTTTCGATATTATCGGTATTTGAATAGACAAAATATTTATCAGTAGTTTCGTTTTTTTCAAGCCCTGGATATGGATTACGTTTTATTCTTCCTATGGTTTGAATGTTTAATGAAACAGATGATACGTTGCGAATCTGCACTAACATGCATGCGCGGGGAATATCCCAGCCTGTGGATGGTCCTATCTTGAAAATTATACAGTCAGTATCATTAAACGAACCATTAGTAATATCATCAAGAGTGAATTTGTCTTTGAAAACCCTGTTGCTATCCTTCTTGTTATTACCAAAATATTGAACCCATGTTAAGGCATTGTTGTTTAAACTAGATTTAATACTAAACAAAGCATCATCAAAGACTTTTTGCTTTTGCTTATCAGTAAAACTTTCATTGTCTACTTGAATTAGCATAGCGGGTCTTATGGCAGGATTGAGTCTTAAAGCTTTATATTGCGCTTTTATTAAATTAAAAACACTAATAGCATCCTGTAAGATTTCATTATCAGCAATATCTCTATTTAATAGCATTACTGGTGTAGTTTTTAACAAGTATTTGCCATCATTTATATTTCCATTATTCAAATCTCGTTCTTTTAAAATAACACGTTGAATAGTATGATCATTATAATTTGGTGTTGCTGTCATTTTTAGGATAAAGCTTGCCTTGTCTTGCATGGTTTTTTCAAATTGCTTTGCTTCATCGCTATTATCTATTCTGTCACCAATATGTGCTTCATCGCGAATATAAATGAGTTTAAAACTAGAGTCTATTGCAGCTATTATGAAATCATCAATAATCCCGCTTTCGCTCAGTATACGACCCTTACCAAAGCTGCTCTTTCCAAAAATGTAAACCTTATTTTTAATTGGCATTATTTTTGGTGTCCATTCAATCCTTTCAGCCTTTGCTGAACTCGGACTTGGTATATATTCTACTTCGAATTTTGCATAATTTAAAAATCTTTTGTAAAAATTGATTTTTTTCTCAAAGAATTCTGGCAGACTACTACTGCTAGGCGTGGCTATTACAAATATAAAATTGTCAGTAACATTCTGTTCAATGAGTGCGGATATAAAGTGACTTGCCATGAGAGTTTTCCCACTTCCAGTAGGTGCTTTAAAATCAACCCTTACTTTTTGTGTTGGCGAATAAAATGATAAAATTTCGTCAACTGTTATTTGCTGAAGACCTGTTAATTCCATTATTCTATACCGCCTTATATGGATTTAAAGCCGCTAGCTCTCGGTAGATATCGAATTCGTTTCGAGATCCATATGATTCATTTAACCTTTTAAATTCCTTTTCTGCTTTTATTAACAATTCTTCAGCTTTCGTAATATCAGAAAGCTTTAATTCATAATTTTTAATATCAAATACTCGCACTGAGTTGTTTATTAAATATGGAAAGTCTATACTATATTTCCATTCAATATCAGCACCATTTAGTCCCTTCCCGTTTATTACACGATTTAATCGCTCAAGTGTTACATCTATTGCAATATTGTTTTCATTGTTAGTTACAAGGATAAACCTCCGTCCACCATTGTCTTCACGATTTAATTCCATAACAGCTTGTCCTGTAGTACCGCTACCTGCAAAAAAATCCAGGACTGTAGCATTCTTGTTTTTGCAAAGTCCTATACAGAACTTTAATAATTCAACTGGCTTTGTGTAATCAAATTTACCTCTTAAGCCTAGTGCTGACATTGTTAAAGAACCATTTTTATTAAGAAAATTATCCAACCAAGTTTTATTATGCTGATACCTATTTTGATCTTCATCCTTGTGAAAATAGTGTTTAATGTAAACAGTTCCATCCTTATAAAATAAATCTTTTTTAGATGACAGAAATTTATTCTTACTCCACATCCAACATCCAGCATCGTTTCTGTGATCATTTGGGATAATCATTTCTGAATCTAATTTGCCATCTAATGAAAATTCACCATTAAAATAGTAAATTGGATACCACAAATTGGGACGTGCGGACTTTGTACCGTGAGGGCCATTGTCCTGCAAGGGTACTATATAAAATTCTCCACCGTCATCCCTGTATGGATACACCTTTTTACCAACACATTTTAACGCTAAATTCATTTCTGTTGATTTCGTATAACACAATAGGTAATCATGCAATACTTGTAATTCTCTATCGCTCTTGGTGGTTACAGATCCCACAGTTTTTCTTGGCATGCTTGCAATGAAATTTTCCTCACCGAACACCTCATCACACAAGACCTTCAAATAAGCCTGCTCATTGTCATCAATTGATATGAAAATTATGCCCTTTTCGGTTAAGAGCTTTCGAGAAAGTTTTAGCCTCTCATTCATCATGTTGAGCCATCCATCTCGAGTGAACTTATCACGATACACAAACTTTGTTGCCTTCACATCATCCTTATAGTTGTTACCATCTTCCTTTGATTTTTCAGTGTTATATGGTGGATCAATATAGATAACGTCAATTAATCCTTTGCCATATTGGTCTATATATGTAGAACAAAGTACCTTAAGAGCATCATAGTTTTCGCCAATTATGAGTTTGTGCTCTGTTTTCCCTTGCTTTGTGCTCTCAATGTTAATGCCTAAGCTTGTGTTCTCTTCTGCTAATGCTACATTATTATGATTAACTTCAGGTGCTACATCAAACACGAAACCAGTTTTTATTCTTTGTGTGATTAGTGAATATACACTGTCAATATTTTCAACGGGACATGTTGATAAAATATTTTTGGCAATACATTTTTGCTCCTGGTTAAAGGATGACGCAGAAATTGCATCAATTCTTGAAATATAATTTAGTCTCTTGCTATCTTGCATTTGGTTTACTCCTAAATCTTAAGTATTTCACTTTTATGGCTTTTATAGTGTGGATAAACTGTAGCTTAGTATAAAAATTTTTGTCATATTTTGATGGCTTCCTTTTAATTACAGCTATAGAAAGTTTATTATCAATTGTTATATCTAGACTCAATAAAGACTAGAGATTATCAATTAGCATGGATTTATTTAATCGCTTGCTGTCTCATATATGAATTTAAAGAGGCTAATTCTCGATAAATATCAAATTCATTACGCAATGCATAGGACTCATTTAGTTTTTTAAATTCATTTTCTGCTTTTTTTGACAATGCATCCGCTCTTTCAATATCAGTTAGCTTTAATTGATAATTCTTTATATCAAAAACTCGCACGCAGTTGTTTGTTAAATATGGGAAGCTAGACTTATATTTCCTCTCAACATCAACCCCGTTTAGCCCTTTTCTTGTTATAACTCGATTTAATCGTTCAAGCGTTATATCTATTGCGACATTGTTTTCATTGTTAGTTACTAGGATAAATCTACGTTCACCGTTGTCTTCAAAATTTAATTCCATAACAGCTTGTCCTGTCGTAGCACTTCCTCCAAAAAAATCTAAAACGGTGGCGTTCTTGTTTTCAGATAGTCCTATACAAAACTTTAATAATTCGACTGGCTTTTCGTAATCAAATTCCCCTCTTAAGTCGTGCTCTGTCATTGTTAACGAACCCTTTATGTTCTGAAAATTATCCAACCACGCTTTATTGTGCTGATATCTATTTTGATCTTCATCCTTGTGATAATAGTGCTTAATGTAAACAGTCCCAGCTTTATAAAATAAATCTTTTTTTGATGTAGAAAATTTATTTTTACTCCACATCCAACGTCCAGCATCATTTCTATGATCCTTAGGGAGAATCATTTCAAAACCTAATCTATCATCTAAGGAAAATTCTCCATTAAAATAGTAAATTGGATACCACAAATTGGGACGTGCGGATTTCGTACCATGCGGACCATTGTCTTGCAATGGCACTATATAAAACTCACCACCGTCATCCTTATATGGATATATTTTTTTTCCGATACATTTTAGTGCTAAATTCATTTCTGTTGTTTTTGTATAACACAATATGTAATCATGTAGTATCTGTAATTCCTTATCGCTTTTTGTTGTAAGAGATGTAGTCTTTCTCGGCATGCATGCGATGAAATTTTCCTCACCAAACACCTCATCACATAAGACCTTCAAATATGCCTGCTCCCTGTCACCTACAGCTATGAAAATCATGCCTCTTTCGGTTAGGAGCCTTAGTGCAAGCCTCAATCTCTCATTTAACATGCTAAGCCATCCATTCCGAGTAAATTTATCTAGATGTGTAGATTTTGTTAGCACACTTTCAACTTTATAGTTATTACTATCAACCTTTGATTTTTCACTATTATAGGGTGGATCAATATAGATAACGTCAATTAGCCCTTTGCCAGACTGATCTATATATGTAGAGCAAAGCACCTTAAGAGCATCATAGCTTTCTCCAATTAAGAGCTTGTGTTCTTTTTTCTCTTTCAATATATTTTCAATGTTAATGCTTAAACTTGTATTTTCTTCGGGAATTATTACAGTATTTTGGTTAATCTCAGGGGTTTCATCAAAGACAAAACCAGTTTTAATTCTTTGTGTGATTAATGAATATACACCATCAATAATATCTGATTGGCATGTCAATAGAATACTCTTGGCAATGCTTTTTTGCTCTTTATTAAAAGCTGACGCTGGTATTAAATCAATTTTTGAAATGTAACTAATTCTCTCTTCTCTGTCTTGCATAAAGCTATCCCATTATTTTAATAATCGAACTATCTTAAAATTAGAAAAGAAATCTTTCGATTTCTTTACTTCTTGTATTTTTGCGTGGTCCAAGCTCCACAGATTAGATTTGCGCTTTCAGTTAAGTCAAATAGACTAGCTCGAAACTATTTTATTTCGACTTCAGCACCTGCTGCCTTTAACTTATCTGCTAGTGCGTTTGCAGCATCCTTTGAAATAGCTTCCTTAATAGCTTTTGGTGCACTTTCAACCATTTGCTTAGCTTCAACTAATCCAAGTCCTGGAAGTGCTTCTCTTACTGCTTTAATAACAGCTATCTTGTTGGCACCGATTGACTTAATTACAACATCGAACTCAGTCTTTTCTTCAACTGGAGCTTCTACTTGAACTGCACTGCTAGCACCAACACCTATTTGAGCAGCGGCACTTACACCAAATTTTGTTTCTAATTCCTTAACTAGTGAATTTAATTCAAACACTGTTAAAGCATCTATTTGTTCAATAATTTTTTGAATATCTGACATATTTACATCTCCTGAATTTTAGATTTTATTATTTTAATTTTTTTTAGCGTTGAATTATCTTTATGCTTCTGCTTTCTTCTTTGCAATTGCATCAATAGCGCGAGCAAACGAAGCAATTGGTGCTTGTAGCATTGCTAATAATTGTGCAATAAGAACTTCTCGTGAAGGGAGTTGTGCTAGCTCTTTACATTGTTCTTCACCAATAAATGCACCTTCGAGCATTCCACATTTGATTTTCATTTTCTTAAATGCAAAAGCTTTCTCTGAAATAATTTTTGCGGGTGCTATTACATCAGTTGTACTAAATGCTAGTGCTGTTGTTCCGTTTAAAGATTCATCAAATTGTGTATATCCTAGATTGTTTAATGCTATTTTTAGTAATCGGTTTTTTAAAACTCTATATACTACACCATTGGTTCTAAACGTGTTTCGTAATTCAGTGTCTTGTGCTACTGTTAAACCCTTATAGTCAACTAACACAAAAGCCTTTGCACTTGATAATTGTGACTGTATCTCAAAAACATGATTTTCCTTTTGTTCTCGAATAGTTTTAGATGCCATTTTTTTACCTCCTTTATTATTTTTTAATCTTTTCTTCACTTTCCTTAGTGACCTTAGACTATTTTTTAACTACACCTTTAAAAAAACAAAGGCTTCATTCCTTGCGAAGAAACAAAGCCTTAATAAATAAGTACTAGTTTACTTCTGCGTTTGAAATTAAGTCAAGTGACACAAACGGTCTTTGAAGTGATTGCTTTTTTATATCTTATATTGAGTCTTAATTCCAGGTCCCATTGTAGAACCCACAACTATGCTCTTTAGATATTGTCCTTTTGCTGCTGCTGGCTTTGCCTTAACAACAGCATCCAACAGAGTATTAAAATTATCAGCAAGTTTTTCAGAACCAAAGGATTTCTTTCCAATTGGGACATGGATAATTGCAGTTTTGTCTACTCTGTATTCCACCTTGCCAGCCTTAGTTTCCTTGATGGCACGAGCTATATCCATAGTCACTGTACCGCTCTTTGGATTTGGCATCAATCCCTTAGGTCCTAACAATTTTCCTAAACGTCCGACTAAACCCATCATATCTGGTGTTGTAATGCAAGTGTCAAAATCAAACCATCCACCCTGAATTTTAGCTATCATTTCCTCGGCACCAACATAGTCAGCACCAGCTGCTTGTGCCTCATCAGCTTTAGCACCTTTTGCAATTACTAAGACCTTCATTGTTTTTCCAGTCCCATGTGGTAAAACCACAACACCTCTAACTTGCTGGTCTGCATGTCTAGGATCAACTCCAAGTCTAACAGCAAGCTCAATTGTTTCATCGAATTTTGCTTTAGCAGTATCTATTGCCAATTTTAATGCATCCTCTACTTCATAGAGCTTGCTTTTATCGATTAATTTAAGTGAATCTTTATAATTCTTACCTCTTTTCATTTCTCAAGCCCCCCATTAACCATCTATTACTTCAACGCCCATACTGCGGGCAGTGCCAGCAACCATACTGGCAGCCGATTCAATTGAAGCAGCGTTAAGATCAGGCATCTTTTGCTTTGCAATCTCTAAAACCTGCGACTTAGTAATCTTGGATACTTTGTCACGATTTGGCTTAGCACTGCCACTTGTCAAACCACATGTCTTTTTGATAAGAACGGCAACAGGTGGTGTTTTGAGAATAAACGTAAAGGATCGATCAGAAAAAATTGTAATAACAACTGGTATTATAAGTCCAACCTGAGAAAGTGTTTTTTCATTAAATTCCTTTGTAAACGCTGGAATATTGACACCGTGTGGACCTAGAGTGGAACCTACAGGTGGGCCTGGTGTCGCTTTGCCTGCTGGCAACTGCAACTTTACTACTGCATTGATTTTTTTAGCCATAGAATACCTCCATATTGACTAACTTGGTTCTAACGAACAGTATTAAAAATTTTACCGTTCTCCCAATATGTAATCTTAGTATATCAAAGATTGAAGTCTTTTTTTCACTATTTAATCTTGTGTAGAAAATTAATGTATATTAGGGACCTTATCTTTTTACTAACAGTGTCACTTTTTAAAAAATTTTTGATATTTTAAATTTAACAAAGATAGCTATTTTTTCTTTTTCATTTTCTCATTGGTTTAAACTTATTATATAGGTTTTTTAAATTATATTTTTTCTATTTGTGTGAAATCAAGCTCAACTGGTGTGGGTCTACCAAACATTTGAACAAAGACGCGCACTTTTTGTTTATCGGCAAATACCTCTTCGACAGTCCCAAGAAAAGTGTCTAATGCGCCTGAAACAATTTTGATATTATCGCCTACCTTAATGTCGAAATCTTCGGCGGTAATTTTCTCTAATCCCATTCGCTTAACTTCATCGGAGGTTAACGCAAGTGCCTTACCCTGTGGGCCAACAAAGCCTGTTACTCCGCGAGTATTTGCAATCATGTACCAGACATGATCTGTGTATCTCATTTTAACAAAGACATAGCCTGGAAACTTTTTTCGCTCAATTACTTTTCTTTTGCCGTTCTTTTCAACGACATCTTCTTCTACAGGTATGGCAATTTCATCAACAAAGTCTTGGAGATTGTTGTTTTCTATCATTTTCTCAAGATTGTTTTTTACAACACTCTCATATGAAGCGTATGTATGAATAACATACCATTTCATGCTCTCGTTAATTTCCATTTTCCCTCGCAATTATTAAATAGATGGTCTTTTATCATTTGATCTAAAGAAACTAATTCTTTTAACTGGCAACTAGTAGCCTAAGTAGAGCGGCCAGGCCAAAATCGAACGATGTTATCAGCACTAAAAAAAACAATGTAAGTAGCAAAACTGTCGAAGTGTTTGTTAAAACACCAGCATTGTTCTTTGTTCTCTTGAAAGCTGGCCAATCGACCTTTTTCGTTTCAGAAATCATCTCCCTAAAAACCTTTGCAATGCGCTGAAAAATGTTTGGTCTTCCACTTTTGCCTTTTGTGCTTTTTTTGTTGTTTTTTTCATTCGCAAAAGTTTTAGTTTGCGCTGGCTTAGCGGGCGTTGGATCGGGTTCAAGTGGCATTCCGAGATCGAGTTTAAGATCGTGCTTAGACATATTTGCCTCCTATTTTGTTTCCTTATGACTTGTGTGCTTTTTGCAAAAACGGCAATACTTTTTTAATTCGATTCTGTCTGGATCGTTCTTTTTGTTTTTCTTAGTATCATAGTTTCGATTTTTACACTCAGTACATGCTAAAGTTATTTTATCACGCATTATACACCATCCTTTATAACTTATATGATTAAGCTTTTCGAAAAAAAGTACACTCCAAATCTAGAGTGCTATCACAGTTTAGCACAATTAAATATTTAAAGTCAACGGAATTTAAAAATTGTATAAATGTTTTTCACATGTTGTAAAATGTAAAATGAATTGTCGCAGAAAAATTGAAAATTTTCAGACCATTAAAGAACATAAATTTTGCTCGTATATCTCATAAGAATTGCTTCCTTTTTGTAAAAAACGTGGCA
>JAITQU010000234.1 GCA_031288735.1 Christensenellaceae bacterium | reverse complement strand
TACCTTTTTCTCCCGAGCTATGCTTTATCCGATTATCGTTTGAGTACTTAGAAAACGCATTTTCGTGCATGCTTCTAATGCGCTCAAAAAATATGAGTTTGTCTTTTTCTGGATCTGGTATTAGCATAGACTTGCAGTTAAGCTTTCCCAGCCTATTATATACTACATCAAGCGCAGCTCGCTTTTGACTAATAACTAAAACTCGCTTTTTCTTACAAAGCGCATCGCTTATAATATTTACAATAGTTTGAGACTTGCCAGTGCCAGGGGGGCCATATATTACTATATTATCCTGCTTTTCTATAGCACTAAGTGCCAGCTCTTGTGCATAGTCTAGATCATGAATTTCATAAAATGAAACATCCTGTCTATTATCATTTTTCTTTTTCCCTTCTTTTTTTCGCAATTTAACCTTGCTCTGCACGAACTGTGTTTTCGGGTTTAGTAACATGTCAATCGAGGGTGAAGTTAAATTATCCTTTTCAAGAGCTAAATAATCATTGTAAATACTGTTTGCAAGTGGAAATCGACCCAAAACTGCCATTTGCTTGACTTCAATGGCATCACTTACTTGTAACTTCATGTTCGCAGAAAATGTTACAGCAGGAGGGTCAAATTTGTTAATCGTTTTTCGCTTGCTATACTTGAATTTAATACCCTTCGAATCTAAATAGTCTAAAATATCATAAATTGAACCTAGATCTGTGTCTTCATGAAAGAAAAATTCTTGAGTTATATTGTCAGCTTTTATATTGCGTTCCTTTGCATACGCTAAAATTAATGCTTTATTTAAAAGTGCTGGCTTGTTTTCTGGCAAAATTAAGGATACCACATCCTTCTCAATTTCTATAGCTACTGGAAAAAGCATTAGAGGAGCCATAAGCTGTATGTCTTGTGAAAGATTCCCGCTCACAAATGGATACCCAATGTAGAGTTCATATCTTCCTGTTTCTTTTTCTAATTCGTCTACCTCTCTTTTTAAATACCTAAGAGATTCAATTTCTTTTAAAAGTCGCTGCGTTTTCTGTCCTGGTGCTATCTTTGTTGCAGTCTTTTTCTTTTGCGTGCTATCGATTACCTCTTCATCTTCACTCCCTTCGCTCGATTGAATTAATGTTGGTTGAACAACAACTAACGTTTCATCAGCTTTTCCTTCTTTTTGGAGAATTCGTGACGAAATGCGATCGTTCATGAGCGTCATTATGCGTTTTTTCTGCCAAATAAATTCTGAAAATTCATCAGTAATCTCTGCACTGCTCTCTAACACTGCTCCGACATCATAGCTGTATTTTTTAACGATGCCTCGTAGCAATAAACTTCTGTTTCGTCCACTTAATTGAATAAATCGTTCTTTATACTTCTGATATATTGTATTCAAGCTGGTAAAATCTCCCCATAAAACAAGCTATTTTTCACAGTTTCACTGTGTTTTTTCTGCACTTTTATGATACTGATTATATCATAATGTAAGCGCAGCTGTAAACAAATTAGTGTTATGTGTGTTGTTGTAAACTTTGATTGTAGAATGTAAAATGAATTGTCGAGAAAACTAGAAATTGTCTTACTGCACGCTCTATATGATATTTGGAAATTGTCACCTCTTAGCATAAGGTCACATAATCGTTTCAAATATAAAAGGTTCTTCTAATTAACTATTTTAGACATTTGCTTTAAATTTAACACTATAAACAAACAACTTCTTTAGTGTGAAGTGTCCAAATTTTCAATCAAATTCGTGTGGAATAGCATAAACTTGAGCTAATTTGTTTTAATAGTCAATTTTTTATGGTATACTTGCAGTAGTGAATTTCAATGGAGGCCACAATGAAAAAAATTCTCGAAAAAATCGTTTCTATTACGCTAGCCTTTATAGCATTACTTTTTGTTATATTAATGCTAGTAGTTATGTTTAAACCTGAATATGCTGAAAACATGAACAATGCTCTTGTTCACGTATTAATGATTATTTTTGCAGGAATATTTGGCGTACTCACGGCCATCAATATTATTAGTGCATTTTCCGATGCTGAAAGAATAAATAATATATTGTTGTTTAAAGGTAAGGATAGTGCTACAAAAGCATCAATTTCTGTAGTAAAGAAGATAGCAAAGGTGTCAACAGCACAAATTGAAGGTGCAAAATTACGTAAAGCCACCCTTTATGTTGATGAAAACAACGATGTAAAAATGAAAGTTGATCTTAAAATCAACGACAGTGATGTTGAAAAGATTATTAGTTCAGTTAGAGCAAATCTTATTACCACCTTTGATGAGGTATTAGGCTTTAGATTTAAGTCCATCGACTTTAGTGTAATTAATCTAAAAAATGAGACATATACGCCAGATCCTGACCGAATTAAAATCGAAAAAGAAAAATTCTCAAGAGAGCAGGCTATTATCAAAGCTAACGAAGAGGCTAAACGACTACGAGAAGAAGCTGATGAATTAGCTGAAGAAGCTGATAGTGAAACTATTCTAGGGAAGCAATCTGATGTAAAAAATATCATTTTAGAAAGCTCTTCTAATGAACCTAAGGAAATCGAGTGTTCTGATGAGGTTGTAACAGAAATAGACACAGAAAACATTACTACTGTAGAAGAAATTACAAAAGACGATCTAATAGACGATACCGCTAATACAGCTGAAGAAAAACCAGATGACGTAAAAACACTAGAGGATGTCGAAGCTGTAGAGGAAGTAGCAAATGAAATAGACATAGTGACACCTGTTGATGAAATCACTACACCTACTGAAGAAGCCGCTGAATTGGTTGATGAATCTACTATTATTACTGAAAGCACCTCTACCGTCGATGATGCTCCAATAGATACCACAGTTAATGACTTAGTAGTTAGTCCTAAACCAAAAACAGCAAATCCTGCTAATCGCAACAATAACAACAAAAAAACCAACAAGGGACATAAATAAGTTAATATACTAATATATAGCTTATATTATAACTTGTAGCATTTCAGGATTTTGGGTTTGACAATCGAATTGTCTACCAAAATCCTGTTTTTCATTGTAACAAACACTTCTATGACTTATGCATACACTAAAGCTCAACACATTCATACTAAAAGTTTTAATCAATGCATACGCCGTATTTACATTAGTTATCTATCTTTAAAAAAGTCTATATTTATTCACTTAGAGATAGTCTACTTCTATCTAATAATTAAAACTTAAAGCATTTAGATATAAGATATTCCTAATAAACTTAAATCTGAAACATTAGATAAATAATTAACTAAGCAGTCTTGTATAAAATTTTGATGCCTAAGGTGTTTTTATTGTATATATTTTAATTACTGTCTTTTGTCTCTCGTTTCATTTTTCCAACTAAATATTGAGTGGAGGGTAAAAAAAATGAGTGAAATCACTAAAATAGCAGAGCGCGTAAAATACCTGCGTGAGATTTTTAATTTATCTTATGAGGATGTTGCTCAAGCTACAAACACAACTGTGCAACAATATAAGGATGCCGAAGATGGAAAGGTTGATTTTGCGTTCAGCTTTTTGCAGAAGCTTTCTAAGTATTATTCCGTTGATTTAGCAGAAATTATTGCTGGCTCAATGCCCACATTATCTGCTTTCCAAATTGTGAGAAATGGCGATGGGATGCCCTATGAAAGACGCACTGGTTTCAATTATTTGAATCTTGCTCCCTTATTTAAGAAGAAACAAATGGAGCCTTTCACTGTTTTTGCAAAATACAATAAGGAAATGGAATCGAAACCGTTTTTTCTCTCGGCACACAATGATGATGAATTTGACTATATTTTAGATGGCAGTCTCAAATTTAAAATCAATGACTATGAAACTATTTTAAATCCTGGTGATTCCGTATACTACGATGCTAGACTGCCACACGGAATGGTTCCTGTAAATGGTGATTGCAAATTTTTAGCTTTCGTAGTAAAACGTGACCTAAACAATGCAATTGCGCTAGAAACAGTCAATGCAGGAGTACCAACTGCATTTAAGGAACGCGAGGCTATATACAACAAGTTTATTACTTCAATATTTGATGCCAATGGCAAAATTCAAAAATTAGATTTTCATCCGAATTCTAACTTCAACTTTGCCTACGACGTAGTCGATGCAATCGCAGATAAATATCCAAACAAACCTGCTATGTTATGGGTTTCAGAGGACAAAAAAGAGAAGCTATTCACGTTTGGTGATATGAAACGTTTAAGCAACAAGTGTGCAAATTTCCTTGTTTCGCTTGGTGTCAAAAAAGGCGATAAGGTATTATTATCACTAAAGCGATATCACCAATTCTGGCCTACTCTAGTAGCTTTGCATAAAATAGGTGCCATTGCCGTACCTGCTACTCATTTACTCCTTAAAAAAGACTTTGAATATAGATTCAATTCGGCAGGTATCAACGCTTCCATCATTACTACAGACGGTTCTACAATAGATGAATGTGAATTGGCTCTTCCAAATTCTCCCACCATGAAATTAAAAATATCTACGGGTAAAATACGCACTGGTTGGATTGATTTAGATGCAGGAATTGAGAAAGCTAGCGACAAATTTGAGAGAATAGATAATTCCATAAACGATACAATGATCATGTATTTCACATCAGGCACCACAGGGTATCCAAAAATAACAATACATACATTTGCTTACCCATTAGGACATTTCTCAACGGCGAAATACTGGCATATGGTAGATCCCGACGGTCTGCATTTTACGATTGCAGATACTGGATGGGCAAAATCTGTTTGGGGTAAACTATATGGACAGTGGTTATGTGAAGCATGTGTGTTTACATATAATTTTGAGAGATTTAATGCAGCAGACATCCTGACAATGTTTGAAAAGTATAATATAACTACATTTTGTGCGCCACCTACAATGTATAGATTCTTTATTAAAGAAGACTTAACAAAGTATAATCTATCCTCTTTAAAGCATGCTACAATTGCAGGAGAGGCATTAAATCCTGAAGTCTATGAGCAGTTCTTTAAGGCAACAGGACTTAAGTTAAGAGAGGGATTTGGCCAAACTGAAACTACAGTAACAATTTTTAATCAAATCGATTGTGAGCCTAAGCCAGGCTCCATGGGAAAACCATTCTCGCCGCAATACGATATAGCAATTATTGATACAGCTGGTGCACCTGTAAAAACTGGCGAAATAGGTGAAATAGTTATTAAGACTGACAAGGGCAAACCTTTTGGTATGTTTTCAGGATACCATGAAAATAAAGAGGGAACCGAGGCTGTGTGGTACAATGATGTCTATCATACTGGTGACCTTGCCTGGTGTGATGAGGATGGCTATATTTGGTATGTAGGTAGATCAGATGATGTAATTAAATCATCTGGCTATAGAATTGGACCTTTCGAAGTGGAATCAGTAATAATGGAACTTCCCTACGTTCTTGAATGTGCAGTTATAGGTGTACCAGATGAAACACGTGGGCAAATTATAAAAGCTACAATAGTACTGACAAAAACGACTAAACCATCAGAGGAATTAAAGAAGGAAGTCCAAGCTTACGTCAAAGAACATACTGCGCCATACAAATATCCTCGAGTTGTTGAGTTTGTCGATTCTTTACCTAAAACAATAAGTGGAAAAATAATGCGAAAGGATCTGCGTTAACTTTAACTTTTCTGTCTTCTTTTATCATACTAACAATAGTTGGTATAATCCTAAGTTTAATAGTTTCAGTCTTTTAGTTAGTAATAACTTAAGCTTCTATACTTAATCATGCATCAATTTGTTAGCTTTGCCTAATGGCTACGCTTTAAAGACTTTTTTGATATGGCATGATAGTGACGTACTCCCGCCGACTAACGTCTATGTCGTTTGAGACGGGGGATTCTTGGGAACTCAAACTCACGGCAGGATGTTTTACCAAGCTATCCCCGTGCGTCCCACGGTTCGATGTAATACGCTATGAGGTGAGTAATCGAAGCCCTTCGCGCCGTATGATTATTACTATCCAAGTCCTCTCGAAAATCGGACCTCCCTTATATGCACTGATTCTATAACAAATTCTCCGAAGTGCCGATACAGGAGGGGCGAACAAGGTGTGCGATTCATCTCACCGCCTATAGTGGCGGGAGACTTTTCACACATAAGGTTAAAAATGACATAACATCAATTTTACTAAGCTTCGAATTTAACCAACTTGTGGTGCTTTTAGCCTTGAATTTTACCTGATTTCATACTAAACACGCCACAACAATTAATAATCTTAATAGACGGTTTAAAAATTATTTTATAGTTTGTTTCAACGGACGTGAAATTCTTGTATTCGTGCAATGTTCTTTTAGTATAATTGCTTCTAAACCTCATTTTATAGTCTAGCAATTCTTTTTCTTTGTCTCAACTTTAAACTTGTAATACAAAAACTGAAAAACTTTTTTTAACACACAAAAAGCAGCTTAAAAAGCTGCTTTTATATAGTCTGCTCTTGATAGAAAGTAGCACATCTTTAGATTTAGCTTCAAAGATTTGCTGCTTTTTATTCTCTATTGAAATTATTGAACCATTCGAAGGTATCTTATACTATTTTCTCTTTCTCTTTTTCATCCTTATCACAGCCACAACTACCACTACATCCAGGACAATCACATCCACATGATGTTTTTCCTTTCTTTTTTCTTACTATTGCATAAATAATTGAAAATACCACAAGGCTAGCAGCTCCTATTCCAACAATAACATCAACAATTGCGCCTAACATTTTGACTCCTTCAATGCTTTTTATCAGCATTATCGCATTTTACTAAGTATTTCTGTACTTATTTTCTTACACCCTTCTTGTAAAAGCAGTTTGTGTTTTCTTTTAAAGCAAGATTATTATTTCTATTTTACATTTGCTTAGATGTAGTATCCTTTTTTATAAGCTTTAAAAGTTTATCAAGTATGCCTTTTTCTTTCAATATGAATAACGTTATCGTTAGTGCAGCCAAGATACCCAAAATTAAGCCAATCCACCAGTATGTGCCTACCCAGAATATTACAAATGAAACAACATATGCTACAGATAGCCAAATGCCGATCGCACCCCATAATGATTTGCGGTTGCGCAATTCACCACGAGCTGCTGCTACTGCTGCAAGACATGGAACTGACAATAGATTGAATGCCATAAATGCTATAGCGGCTGGTACTGAGAGCGTTGCCAGTAGCAATGCAATTCCTGTCCCAGCAAGCTCACCACTCTCTAGAACCTCATCTTCACTCATTCCAGCAAAAACGCCAAGAGTAGCAACAACCATTTCTTTTGCAATTAAACCAGTTAGAACTGCTACAACAAACATCCAACCTTGATCACCCATACCAAATCCTAGTGGCACGAAAAGCCATGTTAACCCTTTTGAGATTACGCCCATCATGCTGTCACCAATGTCATCAACAAATCTCATATTAAATCCGAAAGAACTTAAGAACCAAATAACTATTACTGCGGCGGCTATAACTACTGTTACGCGCTTGATGTAATGGACAAATTTGTTCCATAAATGTTTCATTGTTGACCCAAAATGTGGGATATGATAATTGGGAAGTTCCATAATGAAATGTGGGACTGAACCCTTATATACTGTGGATCTCAATACGATTGATACTAGAATTGCCACAACAATACCCAATCCATACATTCCAAATACGACAAACTCACCTCCACGATCAAAGAAGAGCGTTGCTGCAAACACTGCCCATATTGGCATCTTGGCACCGCATGAAAAGAATGGAGCAAGTATTATAGATATTTTTCTTTCTTTTTCGTTTTCAAGTCCCTTGGTTGCCATTATTCCTGGCACTCCACATCCAAAACACATTAAAAGTGGCAATAGTGCCTTGCCGGATAATCCAAATTTTCGGAAGGCACGGTCTAAAATAAACGCTATGCGTGACATATAACCACTGTCTTCCATTATAGATAGAGCAAGGAACATTAGTAGCATTTGTGGCAAGAACGAAAGTACTGCATCTACTCCAGCTAAAAGCCCATCTACAAGCATACTATGTACCCATGGCGATGCATTTTCTAATGCTACATCAACAGCTTCAATTCCCAAACCCGTAAGGTTTCCTAAGAGCGTTTGTAGTATTACGCCTGGAGACTCAATAGGTTCTACGCCATAGATGCTTAAATATAAGAAGTCACCGCTAAATATTATATGGAACACTGCAAACATAATTACTGCAAAAATCGGTATGCCCCATATTTTATGCGTTAGTATCTTGTCAGCTTTTTCGCTTTTAGATAGTTTCTTTGCGCTTGACTCACTTTTTTTCTTATAAACACTAAAGTTTTTTGAAATGTAGTGGTATCTCTCTCCTGCAACAGCCGCTTCGTAGTCATCATCATACGTAGGCATCGGATTGTTTTTTTTGATTAACTCCACGCTTTCAGAGAGCTCTGGATATTTTTCTCTAATTAGTTCATCACCCTCGATTAATTTAACTGCAACAAATGTATTATTGCTTGTATTGCTTGCTGCAACTATTGAACTAGCTTCTCCATATACCTTACTGATCTCACTACTACTCAACACAGAAATAGCTTCACGTGGCATTTTTACAGTCTCACAAGCAGTATTTAAAAGCTCAGTTATTCCCTGTCTACGTAGTGCACTTACTTCAACAACAGGCACACCAATGGCCTTTTCTAACGCTTTTGCATCGAGCGTGTCCCCATTTTTATTAACTATATCAATCATGTTTAGAGCAATTACTGTTGGAATATTTGTCTCTAATAATTGAGTTGTCAAATATAGATTTCGCTCAAGATTAGTGGCATCTACTATATTAATGATAAGATCTGGTTTTTCATCAACAATGAAGTTTCTAGCTATAACCTCTTCAGGCGAATAAGGAGAAAGTGAATATATACCAGGCAAGTCAACGATTGTTATTTCCTTTGAAACCTTTTTACAAGTGCCCTCAAGTCTATCAACAGTAACGCCTGGCCAGTTACCAACGTGCGCCGTACTACCAGTTAAAACATTAAAGAGCGTGGTTTTACCGCTGTTGGGATTTCCCGCTAAAGCAAATTTCATACATTTCCCTCCGTTTCTAATATTATTACATCAGCCTCATCGCTTCTAAGCGTGAGTTCATAGCCTCGAATGGTGACTTCTAAAGGATCACCTAAGGGTGCGATCCTTCTTAATGTTATCTCTGCACCAGATGTTACGCCCATATCTAAAAGTCTTCTTTTCAACTTCCCTACTGCTACCACTCTCTTGACAATTCCGTGCTCATTTGGTAAGAATTTACTCAATGTTCTTTCCATAGACATCTCCTTATTAAATTCGTATTTAATTTTAAAATCTTTTTATTAATAGTCTATATAAACTATTCACTTAATTATAAAAATAAGTTAATTGCTTTCGATTCTTCATTATTCGTTTGTAGTGCAAAGGTTTTTCTATCAAAAAATTCGCAACACAAGGAACAAATCAAAAATAAGTTAGCGTATGCTAACTATATCATATTTATCTAGTTTTGTCAAGAATATGCATATGAAAAACTTGAAAATAATATATGGTGTAAAATGTAAAATGAATTGTCGCAGAAAAATTGAAAATTTTCAGACCATTAAAGAACATAAATTTTGCTCGTATATCTCATAAGAATTGCTTCCTTTTTGTAAAAAACGTGGCA
>JAITQU010000232.1 GCA_031288735.1 Christensenellaceae bacterium | reverse complement strand
TGCCACGTTTTTTACAAAAAGGAAGCAATTCTTATGAGATATACGAGCAAAATTTATGTTCTTTAATGGTCTGAAAATTTTCAATTTTTCTGCGACAATTCATTTTACATTTTACACTCAATATTATCAACAATACTTCATAAATAAATTACTTGAATTTATAGGTAATTTGGTGTATAATATTGTGTGTTTAATTTATCACAAAATATTTTTTAAATTTTCTTAGTTTAGATGATATTTTGTTTTTATTCAAAATATTTTTAATTTTACATCAAAATAATTTGGTTGATAAGGAGTAGTTCAATGAAACGCACCCCCCCCCCCCAGTAAATGCTTATAATTCGTTAAATATCTTTAAGTTTCAACACAAATCACAGCGTTTGTTTCTAAATTTATTATTTTTTTCTTTAATATTTATTTGCTTTTTCATTGTGTCTATTTTTTCTCTGACACAATTTCCAACATCTCCATTATATTCAAATACTGCATCTGCATTATCTTATACAACTAACGATGGTTCTATAATTGAGATTCCAAATGATCCTTTAACTGATCCTGGATCTATTTATAATAAAGGAACTGATACTGGAATTATTATCGATTTTAGCAAAACACTAAAATCTGGTTCATCATCTACGTATGGTTATAAAATTTTTATTCAGTATATGCATCGTATGAGTGGTTTTACAGTATATGAAAATTTCATTGAAGATTATAATTCTGCAATTACTACACTCGAAATCATTATTCGTGATATTTTAGTAAATGAATCATATCAAGGAATATCATGCCCTCTTTACAATTTTCAAAATGATACTATTACTTCTGTTATCTTTGAAACCTTAGTTCTCACTAATTCTGATATTGATCTGGTATTTAAGGCTGGAGAGAAATATTCATTGGAGTTCAACGGAGGAATTTCTGGCTATAAAAACGATGGATCTGTTGGCGGAGTTAATTTTTACAATTCAGGACTGGTTAATACTAACTCCTCGGAAGTTGGTTATTTACTCGGCACATCAACTCCAGTTAATGTGCCTAAATGTGATTTGCTAATTTTGGGCACCTTTACTTATGGCAAAAAAACTACTAAAGTTGGTGATTCATTTGAGGATTTAACTATCAATAATTCAATGATTGATGTAATGGGCGGCATTAATTTGTACTTAAATGGTAAGTTTGGTACTATTAATAATTCGCAAAAAACTAATCAAGACTCCACTATATGTGTACCAAATAATTCTATCGGTATTTTTGATCCGAATGTGCTCGAATCATTTAAATCTAATATTATAGTTTTTGGTAGTGGAACGACAATATACAACACTGGAGCTAGAGATGTTATATTGATTGCTGGCCTTGCCGACTTATATCTTTATGGAGGAACTATAAGAACATACTTCCCTACGCCTGCACTAGTAATGTCCACTTCAATCTCAAACACTAAAAACAACTTGATAATTAAAGATGCCAGTGTTATTTCTACTGGCGGTTCTGTTATTTCATGGGGTACTGGTACTACATTTGGTAATGTACTTTTACTTGGCGGCACTATTAAGTCCATGGGTAGCATTGCAAATCACAGCAGTGCTGTTACAGTTCATGATAATATGTCATTTATTATGGATGGTGGCTTGATTTCAATAGGGGATTTTTCAGGTTCTGCTTTGACTAATTCAAGTTCTGGCACTGTCAATATTTATTCGGGGACTTTGATAAATGCATCATCCACATATTCAACTATTGATAATGTCTCTGGTGTCATTAACATTAAAGCATCAGTTACTATTACTAATGAAGTAACTGGTGGACGTGCTATTCAAAACACCCTACCAGCTGCATTTCATCTTGACACTGATGCTAAAACAAATGGTGAAATAATTGATCCTATCGCATCTAATAGCACATTTTTAGTTCACGCTAGAAATACGCCAACACACACAACAACAATACTATCAAATTATACATATTATATTAACACTGTTGATCTTACTGTGCTTAATAGAAAATTTATACTAGACAATGATGATTATAGTTTATATTTTGATACTGTAAATTTTAGAATTCAAGTATTAATAAAAGTTAAAATTAAAAGTTTTTCTAATACTCCAATTAATGGGGATTACATTTCTTGGGTCTCTTATGTGATTCCATATTCTCCTGCAATATATCCTGTTCTCTCGAAAAATCGCGGTTTTACAGAAACATACAATGCAATTGATCCATCTAACCCAAGTTTATTTAAAGAAGTGTCTTCTGGTAGCGGAATTCAATATAATATTCCACATTATGTTGACTGTAGTTTGGAGTTAAAAGATCAAAAAATACAAAACAACTCCGGTACTGGTGGTATTTCTGCACTGTCAGACTACAGTGGCACTTATTCTCCTAATGAAACATTGATTTTAGCGGCAGAGATTAGTCGAGATTCCGAAAATAATGTAATATCTGTTGAAGATTCAGAAGTGTACTTTCAATGGAAGTGGTACAAAGAAACAAATGAAACTGATCAAATAATGCCAGAAAAACCACTATCTGGCTTAAACCCGTACAGTTCTCATCAATCATACTATTTGCCAATCAATAATGTGTCGGATTCTGGTGACTACCGTGTTGAGGTCAAAATTAGCTTTACTAGGTTTGGTCAATACTATGAAACAACGGATTCCTATTTTGTACATATTGATATTCAACCAGTTGTAATTGAGTCTTCTACCATTTCCTATCGATATTCTGACCAGACATCAGCTAGTTATACTAATGGAATCTTAGAAGATAGAGTTGCTCAAGTAACTCCATATACATTGGAATTTTTCATAAATCCTACTTTAACTTCCTTAGATGGATCATCGTCTTATTCTTATGTTTTAAATAAAGAAAGTTACGGCATTAATAACGCAAAATACCCTGATTATAGTGTTTTACATGAAAAAAACGTCTACTCTGGTACTGCTACTGCTACATTTACTCTTAGTGAAAACTTTATAACTGAACTCAATAGTAGAACAAAGAAATTATCGTTTAATATCTTACCTGATGAAATCGAAAGATTGGAGGTAGTTTATGTAGATGAAAAAGCAAAAATTGAATACCAGCGAATATATAATGCGTTTGAAAAATTAAACACAACTGATATTAGGCTTGTTGTGCATTATGCGTCGCACAAAATAGAGGTTAATCCTAATGATCTCAAAATACTTTATGAGCGATTCGACGATAATGGCAACATAACATATTCATCCGAGGATTATTTCTTTGCAATCAATGATGGTTTTAATAATACAGTTAAATTCACATACATGGAGCATGATATAATATTTCCAAGCTCCGATACCGACACGCTACTAAAGGTTAATAAACTTGATACTGGAGTATACATGCATGTACCTGATAATACTGCTGTTACCAGTGAGGCATTAGGTAAATATGCACACAATCCTAATGGTATTCCAGGTCAATGGGAATTTGATCCCGCTAGTATTGTTACTAACTCTTCTACCTATCATTGGTCTTTCATTCCTGATGATGCTGTTAATTTTGCAACTATCTTAAATGACGAAATATTTATTACACCATTTGAGGCTGAGGCTACAAGTATTACAATTGAAGCACATGGGATTTATAAATATAAAGCGTTTGATTTATTTAGTGTTGATAGTGTTAAAGTGTGGCTAAACTATAACGATGAAGGTGTTGGACCTGTTGATGTTACTAGCAACGCACGAGTTCTTTATTATCACGGCTCTACACTTTCAGCATCAGCTGTCGAGAATTTCTTTTATTCAATGAATAACGATCAAATCCTGGATGCCGAAAATGATAGATTCCTAGCAGGTGACAATTTTGTTGTCATTATGTATACACCGTGGGACAATTCTATCATGGATTATGGTTCGCCATTCTTCTCTGCATTCATGCTAACTACGCCAGTTTCTAAAATAAAGCCTGATACCACTTTGAGCTTCCCCAATATACTCTACGCCTCAACAGCTTTAAATTCACTTATTTTGGAAAGTGAATTTACTTACTGGGATGTTGAATGGCGACTTGTTAGCGATGTGGTTACGCACCCTAAACCTGGAACAAATAACTATTCATATACATTTATCCCAAAGGATTCATATAATTACGATACAGTTACTTCTGAAGCATGGATATCTTCCTTAGACGTATTTGTAACGGATCTCGAAATAACTCACTACGACCCAATATTTACATATATTACAGGTCAAAGACTTCCAGAGGTTAGCGAATTGTTAAACCATGGTGTGATTTTTACACTTTATTTCAACGATGGAGATTCTAAAATAGCAGATGAAAATGATCTTTTTCTTGAGTACGCACCAGTATATAGAGAAGGTAGTCATGAAAATTATAATTTCATTGGCAAGCACACCTATTTTGTTGTTGTATCTTCATCTAATGTAGCTGTCAGAGTAAACATGCCAATTAGAGTCAATCTTCAGAATTATGCGGCGGTTAACATAATTGTCCCAACTGATATTGTAGATGGTAAATGCGTATACAATGACTTAGATCACATGCCAATTGTAGAAAGTGATTCTATAGATGGAACGACTGAATATTATGATGAAAAAGGCCTTCAAGTCAATTATTACCTAGCCGATTCTCGTGGCAGTTTTGTTTATGGGAGTGGTAGTAACAGGAAAAGTTATCGCTTAATTAGTGGGACTGAACTTATAATTAAAAATGTTGGTAGCTATGAAATCTTATTCCTATATGTAGGCGATCCTAATTATTATAATATCCCAACAGCAGATATTGTTTCGTTTGAAATTATCGAATATGATCCATGGGGTGATACATATGATCCAAGTATTACTCCTCCAATCTTAAGTGAAGCAACTATTTATGATGGATATTGGAATTTGGCATCTATGCCATCACTCTCTGCTCCAGCATCTTTTGACATAGATGACCAAGATATCATTAATTTTGATGTAGGTGCTCATTTTTATTGGACTATAGATTATCGTCAGGTAAATACGTTTGATTTGCTTGACTTTACATCTAGTCCTATTCAAGTGAGTTATACTTGGCATTGGGTTAGACAAAATTACAAATCTCAGACTGGGACAATTGATATAAATGTTTACAATAATGTTATCAAAAAAATATATGCCGAATTTATAAGTGAAAAAAAGGAATATTTTGCGGAGGAAATAATTGACCTAGAAAATGATGGCATTAAGGTTTATGGTATTTTTGAGGATGGACATAGAGTTATCCTAGAATCTACTCATTTCTCTATAGTATATAACGGTGGATATCAAGATGGTGTCATACTCCCTGAGTTCAATGGAAAGGGTCTATCTGGTGGCACTACACCAGTAGATGCTACTGAACAGTTTTATTTGAAGGGTGATCATACTATGGTAGCTTTCATTGCTGATGGAAAACTTTCAGGACAAAGCATAGAAGCTTTTTCACTCTATATTACAGTTCATAAATTAACCTTCCAAGATCCCACATTCTTAGATAAAAATGTCTTATTAGATGTAGAATACGAAACTGCTTATTCAGTACAAGCTTCATATGATCCAAGACTTGATGCACAATATTATACATATAGCGCAAGTTATGACGAAAGTGCACCAAATATAGATTCCTATCATTATGATGGAGACGGTTTAAATGACCCATTTAGAGGTTGGTATGATGCATTTATTCCAATTTCTGCTCCTGGCGTACATAAAATTCTTGCGGTCTTTGATATAATTGACTCTGAGGTCAGGCGAGATTATTATGACGTTAATCCAAAAACAATGTATCTTTCAATTAAGCGGAATTTGGAAACCTTTGTTACACTAGATCAAGATTACATTTTGGATATGATATATTATTATGGTGACCTTATACCTATTAACTTGTTAGATGATGTTAATGCTAACGCTTCCTCATTTGTTTACTCTGATGATAATGGTGATGTTTTAGTTCCAGGGCAATTTAAATTAATTTTGAGTTATTTTTCAATAGCTGGAAATTTAGATAATTCATTTTTAGCAAGTTACAGATGGGTTTGGACGCCTTCAGACACTCCAATCTTAAGCGATCCTGATAGTTACACATATTTAAATATTTACATGCCAGTTATGGGCACAATTGAACTTAAGGTAGTGGGTATAAAAGACTTTATTCCAACTCTAAAAAACAATAGTGCATCAGTTAAAGCTGGAAGTAGTGTTTTAGATAGTGTAGATTTTGTAACAATAATATATGATGACGATAGTGAGAGAATTGTTTCTGATTGGAAATCTAACATTGAAATATTTGAGATGGGAATTACTCAAGTGACTTTTAGATATGATTTCGATATAGACTCTCTTATCCCTAGTCTAACTTATGTTCAAAATTACACCGTGAGCTTAAATGCAAACTTAGTAACTATTGATGAACATTTAGAAAAACAATATACAGGCCTTGAAATTAGTATTGAGTCAGATTGTTTAAATCTTACATCAGATTTCTTAGTTGAATACACACTTGATGGTATTTCCTATTACACTAATTTGTCAGATGTCATCGACCGCGTAACGGTCGGCTATCAAAGAGAATTTAGTATAAGAATTTCAAGAGAATACTATGAGACTAACTATATAGACGTTACGCTTAGTATTTATTCTGATATTATCTTAATATATGATGGAATAAACGATAAAACTCGATTCTCTTTCTATAACAGGACTGCTCCTGATTTTGATTTTAACCCTGGAGTTCCTGTATTAGACAATTATGATTTCACAGGATGGTATACTACACCTACTGGAACCGCTGGTGGAATTAGGATTTCAGATGCTTCTGGCAACTTAATAGCAACTTGGAATGATACGCCATCGCTTACGCTTTATGCGCGATTTACTGGTATTAAACTTACTGTAGTCTTTGATCCTAATGGTATTGACGTAGGAATTCATTCAGTTCCTAATAGAAGCATCACTTATAACTCGGTTATTGCTCTTCTTGAGTCAGGCTGGGAGGATGCCGTAATTGTTAGGCATTTATATATTAAAGGATGGACACTAGACGAAGGGAGTAGCGATATCGATTATTTACCTGGTGAGTCATACTTAGTATTATCTAATATTACTTTCTATGCGGTATGGGACGATGCAAGCTATGATGTCAAGTTCAATTTAGATGGCGGTGAATTTATAAATTCTCCTGATTTAGATAACTTTACTAATATTATTTCAGGTAACTCAACTTTAGGATTACCTATTGATGTAGTAAAAAGTCAATATTCTTTTTCTGGCTGGATGTATTCTGATCAACGTGGAAATTTAAATACTATTAACTACTCAGGCCTTTTAGGACAATTGAATATTAATGGAAATCTCGATTTTACATTCTTTAATATTGGATTTAGCAATGGTAAAAATGTGGAAATTAACTTAACCGCAGTCTGGACAGAAAACACCTACACAATTAATTTTCTGCCAAACGGTGGCACTGGCACAATGGCTCAACTTGTTCATAAAGCTTCAAATCTAAATACAGTATTTCCTAACTTAGGTTATGGTTATTTAGGAAACCACTTCATTGGATGGGCAACCTCTCCTAGCGTAACTTTTGAATCAATTATATATACAGACGCTGATATACTATTTTCTGATATAAATAATTACGTTGCACTAGTTCCTGGAGTTTATGATTATTCGTTATCTTTATATGCTATTTGGGAAGTCAATACTTATCCACTAATATTTATACCAAACGCTGAAGATGCATCAGGAAATATGTATCCAGTTACACTTACCTATGGTACTCCTTTTCAACTTCCGCAAAACACCTTTGAAAGAAAAGACTGGGCGTTTAGTGGATGGGCTGTAAGAAGCACAGCTACTAATGTAACCTACACTGATGGAGACACTGTTTTAAATCTAACTTTAACCGACGGGAAAGCGGTTTATCTATACGCAGTATGGACAACACTTTCATATACTGTAGAGTTTAACGCAAACGGCGGTGATGGTACTATGTTACAGCACACATTTACCATTAGTGATGGCGGCAAGCTAACTAAAAACATATTTACTCGACCTGGATATTCATTCGATGGTTGGTCACTTTCAAATACAGGAGCTTCCATTGTATTAGACGAAGCTATGCATAGTGAACTATCTGGATTGTTTTTAAGTCAAACACCAACACTTTATGCATCTTGGAGCGCCTTAACATATTCCTTTAATTTTGAGAAAAACAGTAACGCTACTGGTAACATGGAGTCTACAAACTTTTTATATTCTGATGTACTACCTAACAGTGTCTTTTATATGCAAGGATACTTATTTAATGGCTGGCTTAGTAGATACCAAGATATTGAAAGCTCTACAACTTATGCAGTAGGCGGAAACATCTCTAGTATTGTTTTATTCTATTCATTAGAATATGATACTACAAGTCCTGTAATTTCTTTAATTGCAGATTGGGTGCCTGTTAAATACTATGTCGTATTTAACTCAAATGGTGGCACTGGCACCATGGCAAGTCAAGAATTAACATATGATTCGGATGCGCTTTTATCTACTAATCTCTTTACTAAAACTGGCTTTAACTTCGTTAGCTGGAACACACAGTTTGATGGTCAAGGTTCTAGTTATCTAAATGGTGACAGCGTATTGAATCTTTCATCTGTAAATTTAGCAAATATTAATCTTTATGCAGAGTGGTCAGCTGTTACCTTCAATATTACATATATGCTAGATGGTGGTGATATCTCTGGGAGTGAAACTATTTTGGTAACCTATGGTGATATTATTACATTACCTATCCCTGATAAAACTGGCTTTACATTCCAAAACTGGATGACTGGGAATGCTAATTCTTCTGACTTAACCCCTGAATATTATTACGGTAGCTTAAATTCTTCTAATCTTTCTAGCACTCAAGACGATGAAATTTATCTTTGGGCTAACTACATTGCAGAAGGTGGAAGAGGCATTGCTTACTATTCAAACGGTGGAGTAGGACACATAGCGCCACAAATTGATGTAATAGGTACACATATTGAATTATCTAATGGGGCAGGCTTCACAAGAGCTGGTTACATATTCCTAGGTTGGAGCACAGACTATAGTGCAACGACTCCTGATCTTACTGACTATCCAATTAACTGGGATGATTCAACTAATTATGAGTACATTATTATTGATAGTTTGATATCTCTTTATGCGGTTTGGAATAAAATTACCTATTCTGTTACTATATACCAAGACGATTCAAACCAAATTTATGTAAATCGGTCTGTTCAATACGCAGAGCCTTATGACTTTAGCGATGCAATACTATCTAGAACGGGCTATACCTTTACAGGATTTATTACCATTGACAATGTGACATTTGCTACAAGCGGTATATTCATGGGGTCAAGAAATATCATTTTAAAATCTGTGTGGCGAGCTCATGTTAGCACAATAGTTTTCGATGCAAATGGTGGTTTTGGCTCAATGGCACCACTAACTGGAATTACATACGACACAGAGGTACATCTTACTCTAAACGAAGGTCAAATTCAAAAAACTGGCTATTCGTTCAATGGTTGGAATACAACAAGAAATGGCGATGGTATCAACCGTCCTAATGGTGGAAATGCAATTGTTTCATCTTTAGACGGTGCTGTTGTTACTTTATATGCTAAATGGCAAGCTATTCAATATAGAATAGTATTTGATGCTAACAGTGGTTCTGGCTCGATGGACGCACAAAGCTTAGTTTATGATTCTGAAAGTAATCTAAACTTAAATCAATTTGAAAAAGCTGGCTATTTCTTCAGTAGCTGGAATACCTTAAGAAACGGTAAAGGCACTAGTTATAATAACTATCAAAATGTGACTAACCTTACAAGTTCAGCTCAGGATTTCAACTTGTTTGCTATATGGTCACCAATTACTTATATCGTTAATTTTAATGCTAACGGTGGATCTGGTACCATGAATGCTCAGACCTTTACTTATGATAGCTTAGGTATTCTTGCTAGAAACGAGTTTGCTTTGACAGGCTATACATTTGTCTCATGGACTAGTGAAACGGATACAATTTTTAACGATGAGGCAGAGATTTTTAATTTAACTAATGAACTTAATGCTGAAATAAATCTTTTAGCTTACTGGCAGGAAAATTCATACTATATAAACTTCAATCCCAATGGTGGCATTGGCGAAATGGCAGTGCAAGGCCCAATACTTTATACAGAAGTAGTTAACGTTTCTACAAACTCAATTTCAAAAACGGGGTATCAATTTAAAGGTTGGTCACTAGATGGATCAAATTTAGCTTATTTAGACGGTTCTACTCTTGATAGTGCTCTATCGGCCGAGGATGGGGGTATAGTCACTTTCTATGCATTGTGGGAAGCTAATGAATATAGTATTAACTATTATCCAAATACAGCATTCGGGACCACAATAACACGCCTAGTTAAATATGACCAAAGCTTTAGCATTATGACACTTGCTGAATCAGGATTTTCAAAAACTGGTTATAGATTTGTCAACTGGAACACAAATCCAGCTCCATCAAGCGAGGGTAATAGTTTTGAAGCTGGTGAGGTTTTAAGTAATCTCCTAACGAGTGGAACATTTAATTTATATGCTGTGTGGGATGCAATAACCTATAAAATACATTTTGTAGGAAATGAAGGATTGGGATATATCGAAGCTCAGGATGCAATATTTAATTCTTTAGTAACACTTGAAGAAAACTCGTTTGTTCGCCCAACCTTCTACTTTACAGGCTGGAGTGAAGAGGTAGATGGAGCTATTGTTTATTCCGACAAAGCATCAATTAGTATAACATTACCATCTGATATCACGCTCTATGCTCAGTGGGCATTAATACAATACGGAGTCCGTTATGATAAGAATTTAACTCCAGGTGCTATTATAAATGGTGACCCAATGCCTAATTCATTACATACCTATGGTGTTTTGAAACCTTTAAGCGTGGCAACGTATACGCGCGAAGGTTATAGTTTGATAGGATGGGCGGATAATGCTGGTGCTGACGAAATGGATCATTCACTCCATTATTCAGCATCTATATTGACAGATACTAATAATACTGTCGTTACTCTATATGCAGTTTGGAAAATAAATAGCTATACTGTTACTTACATTGGAAATGGTGCAACTACTGCAATAGGAACTGCTACCTATCAATATGGTGCTATCATTAATAGTCCTATTGTTTCTAATACAAGTGATAATATACCACTTCGCCCAGGCTTTTTGTTTAAGTATTGGACTCTTACTCAAACCGATGGATCTGATGAAAATCTAAGTGAATACGAATTTGGGGACAGCATGCCATCTTACGATATAGTATTGTATGCTGTATGGACAAAATCGGAAATACGTTATATAATAACACTTGACCCCGCTGGTGGAATTTATACTGGGGCAACAGAAATTGTATTGTCCTATGATGAGTATATTACATTGGCTCAAACACCTACAAAAGGCGGATACGACTTTGTTGGTTGGTTTAGAGATAATCAAAGTACGCCATTTACAGCAAACAGAATGCCAGCAGAAAATTTCCAACTAACTGCAAAATGGACAGAGCAAATAGTGACTATTGTATTTGAAAGCTTTGGTGGTGGCAACTTCGCTAATGTTGTTGGTCGATATAATTATAGCACCTTTGATGTTGACTCTAATATTCCAGAGCTTAGTGGCTATCAATTTTCTGGGTGGTATTCTGATCAGGACTTTAACAATAAAGTAGAAGGTGTGCAAACCATTGATTACAACGTCACAAAGCTTTATGCCAAGTGGGATAAAATTAAAATTGTAATTGCATATGATTCAAACGGTGGTAATGAAATATCACAATCACTAAGGGCTGTTGAGATAGAACCAGGAAGCGCATTCCCAAATCCACCTCTTGTTACACGTGATGGATACACATTTACAGGCTGGTATCTAAATCAAAGCTTAACAATTCCAAGTAATTATGAAACTGTACCCGAATTTGCAGTATTATTATACGCAGGTTGGAGTGTTATCCCGTCCGCTAAAGCTAGTGTTCCTGGCTGGGCAATTGCACTCATTGTAATATTAGTAGTACTAGTTATAGCAGCTATAGTAGTAGCAATCGTATTGATGAAAAAGAGAGAGGGACTATGGAAAAGTCGATAAAACGTATAACAATATTAATTTCAGTAGTTTTAATTGCTTTAATGCTTTGTGTTTTTATACAACTCAATTATGGTAATGAAAGTGTTGCATTAGCTGATACTGATATAACAGTATCAGCTACTGGAATAGGTAACGGCGCACATGCTAATGGCCATGTGTACTACAGTGAATACGAATTCAATATTTCTGGAAATTGGGAGTCCTACTATTATAACATATCAGATAACGAGGACTGGATTAGACTTGAAAGTTCGAGAATTAGTCTTTTACAAAGTTTAAACGGGAGTAATATCTCTTTTAAAAAATTTCAAAATGGACAACCTGTTGAAGACTCTCTTTTTTCCTATGAACACAAGCTTTATATCGATGCAGCTCCAAAAATTACACTAGACCCACCGCTAGTATATTCCCAATCAAATTACGATGTCGAATTTGAATTAGGTGTATCGTATGTAGGATATACTATAACTGTTACTAACTCTCAAGGGATGTCTAGCGTAGTACCGTTTGGAGTAAACAAGTTCAATGTAAGTGACGCTGGGACTTATGTTATAACTGTAATAAGCGATACTGGTGCTCAATACAGTATAACACACGATGCACTCATTGATACAACTAGTCCTGAATTTATAGTATATGCACTTAAAGGTGGGAATAATAATGTTTGGGCTACAAAATCTACATATATTATCATTCCAATCGTAATTCCTAAGTCAGGTGTTAAGTACTGGTGGTCAATGAATGATGGTGTTACAAAAAATCCTACAGGTAGTGATGGGATGACACAATATGCGGTTGATGTTGCTCCTATTATGAATGGTGAAATCGTATTTGGGGCACAAAGCGGCTCGGGAGTTTCATTTGAGTTTCAACCTACTTCTTCTGATGCCTCAAAATTTATAACATGTGTCGATACGGAAATTCCAGTTTTAAGCGTTGATATTAAAGGCGATAGCACAAAGCCTACTATGGGAAAAATCGATTTATTGATCACAACAAGTGGCAATCAAAGTGGGACTAGCGTTTATTATTCAACTGGAACCGATGTCATACTAGAATGTACTACCGCGCAACTCACAATCTTACAACCTGGTATCTACCGTTTTTATGCCGTAAGTGGTGCTGGTGAAAGATCAAATGAAGTAATAAAGGATTTGTCATTTCTTGACATAACTCCACCTGAAATTAGTATTTTATCAGGAAAACCAGATGCGAGTGGAAGTTATAAAAGTAATATTAAGCTCTTAGTTTCAAATTTTTCTACAGTAAAGATTTCTAGAGACGGTAAAGAGCTTAACCCAGATTTTGATGATGCTGGTGTTTTTGAGCTTAATAAATCAGGTAACTATTTTGTCGAAGCCTTTGATGAGGCAGGGAATAGATCAGAACTAATGTTTAGAATATCTAAACCAAATATAGCTCTTATTGTTACACTCTCTGTTTTAACTGCGGGTGGAGTAGGAGCTATCATCTATCTAGTTTTATCAAACATGAAAAAGGCTTCATCAATTCGTCGACTTGTTAGTAGTAGTACTGTGTCTGATGATAATAACAAATTCCTCATGTTTAAAAGAATAAGAAAAGGCGGTAAGGTATAATGAGACTACTTAAATTCAGAGTTACAGACTTTCGTTCAATTGTTGACAGTGGCTGGATTGATTGCCGCAACGTTACTGTTTTTGCTGGCGATAACGAGTCAGGAAAAACCACTCTCTTCTTTGCTCTCATGAAACTAATGCCACCACAAAGGCTTGAAGTTTTACGCACTAGTAGAGCTGATATTTATCGCATAGCTGAAATAAATTTAAAAGCCGATGTCCCAATTGATCGCGCTGAGGCCTTACTACCAAACATTTCTAATACAGTTTTTATCTCTTCTGAATTTGATTTAAATGATAAGCTGATTGCTCAAATCAAGTCCATATCAAATGATATTATGATCCCATCCACGCTCTTAGTTTCAAGAACTTATAGTGGATCTTACGATATCAATATTGCAAATGATTTAAGTAAGGATATTAAAGAAAAGGTAGATGCATTAATTCTAGTAGAGTTACCTAAATTCCAATACTTTCATGAAGTAACTGAGGCCTCTAGTAACATTGATTTACTAACGTTAGTGAGTAAATTAAGTGGAAAGCTAAGTGACAACGTATTAACAGCCGATGAACGTCGCTTTAGACGTCTTTTGAATTGCTTAGATATTTGGGAAAATAATTTGGTTAAATCTATAGCCGAGGCTTCTAGTCTTTTAAACGTAGATAATAACACCGTTGATTTTAGAAAGGTATTAGAGCTTGTTCCTCTCTTTCACGACCGAATTAAAAGAGGATTTGATAGACTAAACGAACAATTTTTAGAATGTTGGGGAAAGGATGATACTTCGATTGGCTTTGAAAGCTATGATCGCGGTATATGCATTAAAATCATTGATAGAAAAACGGGTAAGCTTTATAACCTTGAAAACAGGAGCACTGGCTTTAGACGTTTCTTTGCACACTTTTTAACATTCTCTATTACTGGACTTATGTCATTAAACGATCACCACACCGTACTTATGTTCGATGAAGCGGGTGCAGCCATGCATTCAATAACACAGCGTAAGCTAGCTGAATATTTCTTAAAGGCTGGTGAGTGTGCGCAAGTTCTTTATAATACACACTCATCATACATGATTCCTGTAAAATACATGAATAATGTAAATGCTGTCTATAAAGATGAAACTGGTCATACCTGTGTTTCTAGTGATCTTGTAATAAATAGCGAACGAAGTAACGAACTTTCTATTTTCCCTGTTCAATCCTCTTTAGGTTTATACGTTGCGGAAAAATCTCTTGCTGGGTGTTTACCAATAATTGTTTTAAATGAAGAAGACGAGTCTTATCTCTCTTTAATAAAAAACATTCTTATTTCAAAAGGAAAATTAAACACAATATATCAAACCTTAGTATTTTCAACTGGCATTTTTGGTATAGATTCAATATGCTCAATGTTTAGTGATGGTGGGGATCTTCCTGCCGTTTTATTAGCATCTGACTCTGAAGGTGAAAGCATTAAAAAAAGACTTATTGAAGGTAAATATAAAAATTCACCTGATAAGGTTCTTTCACTTAATGATTATCTAAAGGGGGCAACCTATATTGAAGACATTATGCCCATTAATTATGTCGAAGTGTCTGCTAGACTTTATATATCTCAAATTTTAGATACCGCTGATGAAAAATTTTCGTTTTCACAAAACACTTCTTTAATGTCACAACTTCTTGAATACGCCACGGCTAAAAAAATTATTTTACCTAAAAATTTCAGGTATGAAATTTCTAAACGAACAAAAATAAACGTTATGTCGTTTTATAACGATGTTCACATCCCTTATAGGTATGTGGATTCCTGGACAAAAATTTGGCGAGATTTAATAAGACTTTCTGAGTAGTGTGCTTAATCTTTTCTGTTTCGTGTGGTTTTTTAAAAAGACTCAACTCGATCATGTTAGCTTACTTTAAATATCAAATGAATCGAAATGAAAGTTTGAAAGTTTTAGAAGTTGCAACTAGTTACTTTAACATTATTAAAATCTAGTTTAATTAAGTATTTTTTTAATGTGAGAGCTTTCTTTTTGTGTTTTGTTTCAATGCATTAATAAATTCACGTTGAATCTTTGAATATGATTGTAATAAATTCATGTTTTCTTTAATGACAACTTAATTTCTACGACTTGTGTGATGAAATTTCAAAAAACAAAAAGACCCTGTTTGTAGGGTTTTTTGTCTTTAATAAGAGTTTCAATAAATTCAACAGGTTTTTTTGTGTGTTTTTTTATATTAAAACTTTTTATGTCTGTTATGGATAGCTATTAACTTTAACCGCTCTTATAACATCAAAGCGGCAAATATGATTACGCGCCGTTATCGACGTTCGCAGACTTTATAAGCTACATCGAAACACCGAGGCGTTACGACTTTACTTTTCGACGGCGGAGGAAAATCCGGACTACAATTCAAACGCCGAATGGTACCGCATCGTTTTGGTGGAGAAATAAAGAAAGACGAAATTGATAAAAACGGGACAGCTTATACTATTTTAGCAAAGGAATCGCACTTTAAAATTCATAAATTTGTTGTATAATAGATGTAATCATTATTCATTAGGAGACAGCATATGTTTAAGTTTACTGCAGACCAGAAGAGCGAATTAAAACGAGCTAAAGACGAGAAAGTGACCGATATAGCATACTATAAGCGAATTGAAG
>JAITQU010000109.1 GCA_031288735.1 Christensenellaceae bacterium | reverse complement strand
TCACGAGTATTGCTGAGATCTTTGATCGCTAATCTTTATACTTTGGAATGCAAACATATCCAACTCGGCGATGTTATTAAAACATTGCCTTTTTTCATATGGGGTGTGAACAGTAACTTATCGTTTACTGTGCACACCCCAACTGAATTGGGAGTGTGTATTAATTTGTGTAAATAGGGGAGGAGGAGTGGTAGGGCAATTTAGATTGAATCATACCACCCTATTTTCACTATCCATTTTAGTCTACACTGTAAATGATGAAAGTATGAAAAAGAGCATGAGTCTTTTTGACAAATTAGCCAAAAAGACTCAAAGCAATCGTTATTCAACTATTCTATGTCTTTTTTTCTTTTTACTAATGATATAGATAACAAATATTATTAGACAAACACCAATAGCTGAAGAAACAATTATTATTATCAGCATCCAAACTGCCATTCCTTCGGCCTTTACACGCTCCCACATCTCGATGACATCCTTTTCGCTATCGCCAAAGTCGCGCATAACGGCAAAGGAAGTACTATCAATTGCGGGATATCTTATAAGATTTCCGAAAAATTCATCTATATCATATTCATTCTCTAAAAGAACGTCAAGAGCTTGAGGATAATTTCTTATAGCCTCCTCCGAAATTGCAGAGGTATAGCCGATAGATACTGCGTTTTTCATTGCATTGTCTGGTCTTGCTAAAAACTCAATAAATTTGTGTGCCGCATCAACGTTTTGCGCAGTTTTTGGAATTGCCCAACCGTCAAACCAAATATTGCCACCTATCTCTGGAACAAAGTAATCTAATATATCACTTTCCTCCATTGCCCAAAGCGCATCTCCTGACCAAGCTAGGTTTACAGTACCTTTGCCTTCTATCATTTCCTGCTTTGCAAAGTCGACTTCGTAGTCTTTGACAGTTTTATCAGTCTTTTGTTTCTTGAAAGCAAACTCTACTAACTCTAAAAGCTCAGAATCAACTGTATTAATAAGTTGCTCTATGCTCATGCTTTCATATTTTTCTGGCAATTTTTTTTCTTCCTTTAAATACAGTACCGCAGCAGCATATGCATCTCTTACTGAATCCTTCATGTAAACCTTGCCTTTTACCTCATCGCTATTAATGCTGTTCCAAAGTAGTCCATAGCCTGCAGCTCTAGCAACGTCAGGATCTATAACTTCGCAATTGTACATTATGCCAAGTGTTCCCCACATGTATGGAAACATATACTCTCTCATTGATATTGATTCATTGTTTATCTTTAAATCAGTAAAAACACTGTCAATTTTATCTAATATTTGACTGTTTACATTGTCTGCAGTTGAAATTTTACTAAAATCAATTTTAACTAACATGTCCTGCTCTAGCAAGCGCTGAATTGCATAATCAGATGGACAAATGAGATCAATTGCAGCCTTTTCTCTGATAATTTTGGTTAACATTATCTCGTTAGTGTCATATGTACTATATGTAACTTCAATTCCTGTTTCCGCCTCGAAGGCATCTATGACAGCATCGTCAATATAATCACCCCAATTATAGACAACCAATTTTTCTGTAGCTGCAAATGCTGATGTACCTAGATTTATTCCTAGTACAAAACCCGTTATGATAGATAAGAGTATCACAAAACTAAAAACTTTTTTCACTATAAATTCTCCTATAATTTTTTATTTATGCATCCTTGTTAGGAATGTTTTTTCTATATTTTCTAAGATTGATAAGTAGCAGCACCCCAATCATAACTACAATAATAATGGAAAACACGGCAAACCAATATGGTTTGAGTCCACCAGCGGTATGTTGTGTAGAATATATATACGTGCTTAATGTATCTATTCCTGTAGTTGAGCCTTTATTTAATTGCGTTATGATGAAATCATCTAATGATATGGTAAACGCCATTACAAACCCTGATAAAATACCTGGCAGAATAATTGGAATAATGACTCTACACATTGCTCTAAACGGATTTGCGCCAAGATCAAGTGCCGCTTCATATATGTTTGAATCCATTTGCATTAATCTTGGCATTACCGACAAAACAACGTATGGGGCACAAAAGGAAATATGTCCAATTATCAAACGCATGTACCCTTCAGGAATCCTTAGTGTGACAAAAAACAACATTAGAGATACCGCTACTACTATCTCTGAATTGATAATAGGTAATTGATTGGCGTTTTCTACTATTCGTCGGGTGCGCTTTTTCATAGAAAATATGCCGATTGCAGCTATTGTCCCTAGTAATGTTGCAATGACTGCTGAGATTACAGCAATTACTATTGTGTTTTTAATCGATTCTGTGAGCTTAGCACTATTGTTAGGATCGAAAATACTTGCATAACTATCAAATGAAAAACCTTTCCTGAAAGAAAAAGCTGACGTGTTGAAGAATGAAAATATAATTATTAGAATAATTGGCAAATACAACAATAGTAGGATCACTAAAATGTAGCCATTTTCGCACAATTTTTTTATATTTTTGTCTTTAACACTACTTTTTTGCATAGTTAGCGTTTTGTTATCTAAGCTCATTATTTCTCCAGAACTGATTAGATTTTCGTTTTTCTTATAAGTAAATTTAGGTAATAACAAAGTCTAAAGTGTAACTTAATGTTATTACCAAAGGTTATCTGCCGTTTCCCCTTTATTGACTTTGCTTATAATAAAGTTAGATACAAGCACAAGAACAAGCATTATTAACGACATTACACTGCCAACACCATACAGCTGATGCTCAAACTTAGTATTGATTGAATCACCAAACAGGTGTGAACTTGTTCCTCCTAAAAATTGGCTAATAGCAAATGTTGATATTGTAGGAATGAACACCATAGTAATGCCACTGATAAGACCAGGTATTGAAAGCGGAAAATTAACTTTTAGAAAAGTAGTAACGCTATTTGCCCCTAAATCACTAGCTGCCTCTGAATAGCTTTTGTCTATATTTGAAATAGTGGTATGTAGTGGTAGTATCATGAATGGAATATAATTGTAAACCATGCCAAAAATCAAAGTGCCAATCCCAAACTCAGCATTTAATGATTCAAACAAGGCGCGTGTAGCCAGTGTGCGAATTAGACAATTTACCCACATAGGCAACACAAAAAGCAAAACAATCAAACGCCCAGCTGAACGCTTCGAAAGGATATATGCAACGGGATATCCAATAAGAATACATAATACTGTAGTTACGAATCCTACTAAGAGTGAAAACCATAAGGTTTTTAGACTAGCACCATCCACTATGAGATCATAAAAATTCCTTAGCGTTATTGCACCATCTGCTACAAACGCATTCACAAGAAGAATCAATAGTGGTACTACTACAAAAAGCATCAAAAACAAAATATAAGGAAAGGCAAACACACTACGTGTTATGCGAAACCCTTTTATTTTTTTCAATACTCGATTACTTAAAACTTGTATTTTGCTACTCATTAAAATCCTCTTTTTTTACAGAAATAATGATGTTTTTTGGATCCACCGAGATACCTACACGATCTCCTTTTAACCACTCATCTTCAGTATCAACAAAGAAATCGAAATAACTGTCAGTGCGAATTACACACTGATAATAGTTACCTTTGTATATAACACTCCCAACAACGCCACCAATAGTCCCATTATCCTCGTTATCATGAATGATGACATCATCAAAGTCAATTTTAACATTAACCCTTTCACCACTAGGCAAATCACATAGACATGGAAATTTCCCACCGCAAATCTCTACTACGTTCACATCCCACATTTCACCTTCAATTTCGTTAATAAGACGAGCTTTATGCATGATATGAAGATCAAAAGGCTTGATGTATAATCCTACTATATCCCCGCTTTTGCATTCTGTATTGTCGTGGACTAATATTTCATATTCTTCCCCTTCGATTGAGCTGTCAATGAGGACTGCCGATTGAAAATGGTCGCCTTTAAATACACAACTAGACACCCTAGCAGTCAGAATTGCATTATTGTCATCACGCGGAAGAATTTTAATGTCTTCGGGTCTAATTATTACATCAATAGGTTCATTTGTTTTGAAACCCTTATCAACACACTCAAAGACTCTTTCGCAAAATGATACCGTGTAGTCTGCTAACATGATACCGCTTAGAATGTTTGATTCGCCAATAAAATCTGCAACAAAAGCGTTGGCAGGTTCATCATACACCTTTTGTGGCGCACCAATTTGCTGAATCACACCATCCTTCATAATCACAATGGTATCACTCATTGTCAATGCCTCCTCTTGATCATGTGTTACATATAAAAATGTAATACCCAATCTTTTATGCATGTGCATGAGCTCAATTTGCATATCTTTGCGCATCTTTAAGTCAAGCGCGCCTAATGGTTCATCTAAGAGTAATACGTCGGGCTCATTAACAAGGGATCGCGCAATAGCTACTCGTTGCTTTTGACCACCAGACAGACTACTTACGTTGCGTTTTTCATACTCCTCTAGATCAACCATTTTTAGTGCATCTCTTACCTTCGTTGCAATTTCGTCTTTGGTAAGCTTTCGCATATTTTCATACTTAACACCATTTTTGCTAGTGAAGTAAGTACCATCATTCACGGTTTTAAGTTTAAGTCCGAAAGCAATATTGTTAAACACATTAAGGTGGGGAAAAAGTGCATAATTTTGAAATACGGTGTTAACTGGGCGAGTATAGGGTGGTGCCTTTGTCATATCCTTACCATTTATATACACTTCACCAGATGATGGTTTTTCAAAGCCAGCAATCATTCTTAGTGTTGTGGTTTTTCCACAACCAGAAGGTCCTAAAAAGGTTACAAATTCCCCTTTCTTTATTGATAAACTTACATTTTTGACAACTGGCTTCTCGTCGTAACTTTTACATACATTCTTAAGCTCAATTATTCGATCTTCCATCATTAAGTTTCTTCCCTTTTTAAAAATTACTTGGTGTTGTCACCCAAACTATTCGAGCTCTACTAGCCCCAGCATTTACAATTTTGTGCTCAGTGTCACCATTTAGATAGAAAGCTTCACCCTTTTTTGCCATATGGTTAGTATGTGCTGTTACAATTTCAATGCGTCCTTCTAAAACATAGCCAAATTCTTCGCCTTCAAATGGAAATCTATTAGTCGATGCTCCACCCTCTGGAAGGGTTAGAATAATTGGCTCCATTTCGTTTTTTTGAGAGTTAGGAATAAGCCATGTGCTCAATCCATCACCATTTTCAGATTCGAAAAAATCTGGCTTTGAAAAAACAATTTTTACGTTTTTAATTTCAGTGAAAAATGTTGATAGGTCTACGCCTAACACGCTCAAAATGTCTTGAAGTGTTGCAATAGATGGACTACATATATTATTTTCTAATTGGCTTATGTATCCCTTTGTTAATTCACACCTACAAGCTAATTCTTCCTGAGTTAGGTCTCTAGTTAGCCTTATCGCTTTGATTTTTTCACCTATATCCATGTTGCTCCTTTGAGACACTAAAATTTATCTATATATTAACAACAACATTTACTAATGTCAAACATTTTAATTATTATTTCTAAACTTTTTTTACAATATAAATACTAAACAATTTGTTTAATCAAAATATTTTTTTATTTCAGACTAAGCTATATTATGATCTGTTTTTGGCATTTGTTTTTAAAGAGCATTTTGAGTTTTTCAAAAAAAAAGTGGTTGTGTAAACACACAACCACTTAATTTAAGACGAATTTAATACTATGTTACGGCTGTTGATAAAACTTGTTTAAAAATAGAACTCGACACAAAGTCCTGGTGTCAGATGGATTTCCACCAGGTAGTGCACTTGCAGGAAGTTTTAATTCAATAAAAATGTGTGTAGTGTCTGTAGTGCCCATAGGAATAGACATCATGTCTATAACTAAGTCACTCCCTATTGCATCTTCACTGTTATATTTAAATATCGAATGGTTATCTCCACCAGCAGTTGAGTATGCGCTATTTGATGTATGATCTTCACTTCCATTTTCATTAAAGGATAGTACAAATTGCATACTTGAATTTAACCAGCTAGCAGCTATGTTAACTATCGAAAAATTTGGATTAATAATATTTACATTTCCACTTGCGTCTGCTCCAACAATATGAGTAACCTGCTTACCATATCCGTATTGAGCTAGAGCGCTTAGATAGTCCGTGGTAGAGCTGTAATAAAATGAACCATTTGTATCATTTGTAAGGTAATTAGTTTTTTCAGCATTTTCGTAGTCACTTTCAAACGTTATGCCTTTAATACTAACTATCTGGTTCTCAATATGACTACCATCAAATACAGAATTATTGTTTGCATAACTACTTCTCTGTGGTGCAGTTTCTAGTCCACCAATTCCACACCTACCAAAGACTATATTTTCTAAGATAAGCTGACTTCTATAGAGAACTAGTCCTGTTTGCCAGCAATTACCAATTTTTGTATCCTTTAGTTTAGATCCATTTTTTGCATTTTCAATAGAAACACCAATTGCAAATGCTGAGACTTTGACATTATCAAATTGCACATCTATTGCCCTAGCGTCTATCTCGGTTATTCCTACAGAAATACCATGTCTCCATGTGTTCTTAGGGGTTCCATCGACTGGTGTTGGACCAGTAAGTATTAAATCACTGATTTTGAGTGAAAATGATGCTGTTCCCCATACACCTAAATGTCTAAAGCCTAAGAATGATTCTAAATGCAAATCTGTGGTAGATGCAAATTTGGCAGGTTTCATATATGATGTATTTATTGTATAATTGTTCCCGTTTATTGTAACAGATCCCATAAATGTAAGTGTGGTAAATTTAAGTAAATTATCTCTCCCACCCAATACAGAATCATCAAGCTCAGTTCCACTTAAAATATAATTAGGAACGATTTCATATCCGTAACCACCTACTGGTGCATTCTGAGTTGTTGCTACGGGCTTTGACAAAACAACTAGGTTTATAGGTCTACCTGCATATGGTGGGGTGCTGTAAGCCGCACCTGAACCGTTTAAATCAACATTGTTGCGTGGTGCTAAGGTGCGAAGTTCTTCAAAGGTAGTAACGTTAATTCCATCATTTACATCGAAGAGATAGGTTGCTTGAGCTTCCTCAACAGATCCTGATGTGCTTTTAGCAACTACACGAATTTGTCCAGTAGCTGAAAAAACTATTTTATTATCTGCATAACTACCTAGGCTACTATCATTTATCCATTTGTTGCTTGCATCTTGTTTTTGGAAAGAAATAGCATAGCTTGTAGAAACCTTATTAGCTCTAAGATCATAGCCTACAGATTCAACTGGGAATGGAAGCTGATACGATATATCGCCATTAAAATAATCCTTCCTTGACACACTATAAGCTTTAGACTGACGTTGCTCTAAGGACTCATTTAATAGTAACGCATCAGGAGGCATAATACAATTTACATCGAACTCGTGAGATAGATTTCCTATTGTCACTTTAATTGTAGCGGTACCATGTCCTAGCACTGTAACATATCTGTCTTGTGGAGCCCCGCCAGTGAGCTCTATATAATCGCCACCTCTAGTAATTTCAAAGGTAACATCTATATCTTCCATATTATTGCCAGCTTGATCAAAAACTGTTACGCTAACCGTGTTAGCACTGTCTTTCTTTGAATCAAAGTTAGATGCTCCACTTGTTGGTGTGATAATTTGATTAGGAGTGTTTTCAGTTACTTGAATAAGAATATCTTTATTTTTTCCAAAAACTGTTGCTCTTATTGTGATTTGACTACCCACTGTAGCCGATCCCTTTATAGTAAGAATACAAGCACCATTAATATTCTGTAGTGATTGAACCTGAGAGGCCCCAGCTGCAATAGAATATGTTACATAAGTTAAATATGAAGCATTAAGATCAGTAGTGTTAACAGTAATAGAAGCACCTGGTTGAATTAGCTGGTTTTCTGTAGTAAGATTAAATTGAGGAATGTCAAGTGTCACGGTAATCTCACTACTTTCTGCTTGAGATATACGACCTATAATCTTAACTTGGCTACTACCCATCATCATGCCATTAAAATATGGTTTTGTAAATAAGGTTGATCCAGATATAAAAGCAAAATCACTCCCTTGTGTTATTACGTATACTATTTTATAGTTATTTTCAGATTCAGTCGAGTCAGTAAATGCAAAGCTTAGTGTAAGCGTGGAGTCTGGTCCTACTGTACTATTTGATGCACTTATTTCAAACTCAGGTATAGATAGATCAATAATTTTAAAGGTTATTGTATTTTTGCTATATTTATTAACTCCAGCATAATTAAGTTCGCCAATAATAACAATTTCACCACCAACTGGTGCGTTTTTTTGTATTATTAATTTGTCGTTAATGATAATTCCGTAAGCATTACTTGTTACATATGATGTATTAAGACCATCTACAACTACAATCTTAAAGCTAAGTGAGCTCTTTAGAGATGAATTGCTAAGATCGGATCCTAGGTCTATGCTAGCACCACCAATTGCAATCTCGATTGTATTTCCATTACCTAGATTACTTGTTATTTGAAATTCGTCAGGGATTGGTAGGGAAATAACCTTTATCGTTATAGTATTGTCACTTTCTTCGCCATATATCAGTCCAATGATGGTTAGCTCACTGTCAATTACAGCATTATCCTTTATCTTAAGATCGTTTCCAGAAATTGAAGCAATGTCATTATGCAAAGCATATCCATTTGCAGTTTTTATAACAAAATGGAGCTGTGCCAAAAGCGCAGTAGTAATATTAGAGTTTTCGACAATTGAAATACTTATTTCACTACCTACTTCAAGTTCTATCTTGCCATCTTGATTAGCAGTTTTACTTGCTCGTATTTCAAATTGAGGTATTACTGTTTGGTTTTCGATTATACTAATAACTATTTCGTTTGTGCTGTTTTTGTCATTAATTCGTCCCTTAATTCTGATTTCAGTCCCGATGACTGCGCTTTGAGTTATTTGCAATGAATTATCCGAAATAGCAGCGTTGGGAATGTCGCCAGTTGTTCCTCCAGAAATTATTTCAAATATAACTCGCGCAGCATTTGGATTGGTGCTTAAAAATGAGGTAGTTAGACTTATTGTGTCACCAATTGTTAATTCAATGGTACCCTCATTATTTGCAGAAATATCGGCTCCTATAGTAAAATCTTCAATAATGTCTGTGACTGTGATAGAAATTGCTAGACTGTAATGTCCAGATACAACGCCACGTACTGATATTATACTGCCTGAAACTGCATTTTCTGTGAGCATTAATATGCTTCCAGTTATTGTTGCAAGAATTGGACTCTCTGCCGCTTGTATAATTTCAAATGAGATTACTTCGCTAGCATAATTTGCATCCAAATTGCTAGTTATAAGTTCAATGTGTGTATCAACAACACTAATAGTGTTTGAGCCCGTGCTTGTAGTTATTGAAAACTCAGGAACTGAAACTGTGAGTGTGATTTCGTTCTGACTTTCAGTGTCTAACACAATTCCTTTCACCTTAATTTGAGCACCTACTTGAGCATTGCTATTAACATAGAGAGTGTTGCCTTGAATGTTGGCGTAAGGAAGACCGTCAGAAATAGTAAAAGTAAGCGTCCCTGGGAGCTCGATTGTCAAGTCTTCCGCACTAAACTGTATTTCTGAGCCTCTATAAATTGTGCCTCCTAGACTTGCAACAATATTGAATGGTGGAACAACAATCGGAGGTGCAATTACTGTAATTTGAACCTCATTGGTAGAACTTATCCCTTCTGCTAGTGCCTTAACTTTAATAACAGTTCCAATTGGGGCAACTTGACTAACAGTAAGAGTTGAGCTCTCTACTGTAGCAAATTCACTTCCCTCTACTAAACTTAGCGTCAGGTATGCTTGAAATTCAGTTGGCAAATCAGAACTAATTGTGATAACACCACCTGGAATCTGCTCTGTTGCATTTGGAGATATAGAAAACGCTGTTATCTTTGTTATAACTGTTATTGTAACTACATTTTTTGATTTGATGCCATATGCATCACCTTGGACCTTGATAACAGACCCCGTTGCGGTAGTATTGTTAATAGTAAGCTTTCCACCTTCTATCTTAGCAAAGTCACTACCTTCAGTAATTTCATATGTAATTGCAGATAAAAACAAGGAATCTATCTTGATTTGCTTTACAAATAGCTCCTCAGCATTCGATATCGAAAAGGAAATTTCTCCACCAGCTGTTTGTTCGGTTTTGTCGGCAACAATCGCGAATTCAGGAATATCGTCTGGATTGATCTTGCATGAAACAAACAGAAGTGATGCAACTAGTGTTAATACTATCATAGCAATAATAGCTAGTCGTCTTGTGTTATTTTTAATCATATATAAGCCTCCTATCTTTTTTTATACGTAATTGTTTATCTAAATGTTTTACTTAATATTAGAGTTTCCTACAGTGTAATATCTTTTTACGTCAGTGTTAGTGTTACATATACAGGTGAGGTGCCTATATGAGCATGTATTATTCCTTTGATTCCTAAATCGGGACCATGCAACACGTTTTCTTCATCTATATAAAAATTAGGTTTAACCTCACCGTTCTCTACAAAAAATTTAATGTCTGCAGGATCAACCTCACTGCTTGTCACATCTACTAGTGATAATAATCTGATTTGGTTTGGTGCTACCCAGTCAACATATGGTGCATTTACTAAAACTATCAATCCTGCCTCTCCAATCCCCTTAGATTTAATTGGTGTAGCCTCCGATGAGAGTGTAACTACACACTCTGCCGTTAAAGATTCATTATCAATAGCAATCGCCGTAATAGTGACTGTTGCATCAACCGTTCCTCTTGCAAAAACTGTGCCCGTTGTAGCATTGACAGAAACTAAGCTTTTATCAGATGAAATCCAACGTACGTTTTTTTGCTCGGCGGTGCTAGGTACAACACGTGCTACAAGATCAATCTTTTCATTTTTATGTAAGGTTATGGTCTCATAATTCATTTTAAGACCAGCTAAAACCTTGTCTTTGACCTCAATTGTAACTTTTGCGGTCTTTTGATTTTCTTCTGTCATCACATAAATTTCACTATAGCCATCTTGAAGAGCAGTAACAAGTCCATTCTCATCTACTATACATATGTTCTTTCTGGTAGAATCAAAGGAAATGTTTTTATTGTTAGCACGCTCAGGAAACACTTTAACTCTAAGTTGGAGTGTTTCGCCATTTTTTACATTAAACAGTTTGTTTTCTGGATATGGTATCTCATATTCATCAATAAATTTAACGTTTTCAACTGGTATATGATGAAATTCAACGATAATTTGCCCTGCAAATGATATAAATACCAAAAGCACGACAGGCAAGAATATTAAGATGATAATCACCATTTTTTTCATTTTATTTTCCTAATCAAAATTTATAGAATACGATAAGTAAGTTTATCCTAATAGTTCGTACTTGTACGACACACGCAAGAAGAGAATATAACATCTATATAAGGCATAAATAATAGTCAACATTAGGAGCCCCACCCAAATCCAAGTTATGAAACCCCATGAGCTTGACATCATAATGACAAACCCTACAACTAATGCATGTAAAATACCGTATGCAATGCTTTTTGAAACGGCATTATTAATGACACTTATGGAACTTTCATCTGACCAGCTTAGTGCAGGGTTTCTCAAATCCAAATCGATGGATAAAGAGATATGCGCTAGCGATAGAAATGATACAATAAAGAAAGTGAATATTACTGTAACTTTATCAGTAAAATATATAAGGCTAGTAAGAGTCGTTATTAGTAATGCTCCCATGGTAAACACGAGGTTGAAAATTACCTTAGCCGCAGTTTGCTTATAATAGTCAACAGGTGCAACCTTCATTATTGCAAACCGCGCACCCTCCTTCGAAATTGATGTGGATGAATAAATATTTGAAAGTCCTGCAAAAATAGCTACTATCATGAGATGCGTGCCATTTATCATAATTGCTCCCGTTTGATTAACAGCTAGCATTAAAAATAAACGATCATAGAGAAATACGAGTAATGGCATTAACAAGGTGAATGAGAAACTAGAGAAAATGCCGCCTGGATTTCTAAATAACTCTATCAATTCCTTTTTGAAAAGAGAAACAAATGCTGACTCCTTTTTGAAAGACTTCACCCTGAATTTTGTTCTAGACTTTGTTTGTGGTGCCGTTGAGGCAGCCCTAAAGAAGAATGCTCTAACTATTGGTGTTGCTAAAAGTAAAATTAGTGCAGAGCTAGCAATATAAGCAGGTATAAAATATGCATCCTTAAAACTCATTAATCCACGTGCAATAAAAACAAAGGGAATGTTTTTAGGTGAAAAAGATTTAAGCCATTGGTTTGTTTCAATTAAAAACTTCATTTGCTGTGCAGCAATATTAAAGGTAGATGATAATATGGTTAAAACCTGCATATAGAAATATATGAGTACTCCTATAAGTATGACAATTAAAATAATTGCAATAGTGGTTTTACGCTTTAGTATGTTCACTACAAACATGACAGGTACCGATAATAGTGATGCAATTGCCATTGGCAAAATCGGCAGGAAAAAAACTGTTACAAGGGATGCCAGGAAATACCATGCTATATCCTTACCGATCATTAAAATACCTACAGAAAGCAATATAGGTAGTGTACCAATAATATTAATACTAATCTCCTTTACATAAACGACCATGAGTTTTGATAAAAAAACTTGATTGTGTGTTGCAGGTAGCACCCAAAGTAACTCAAGATTTTTGTTCATGTAAAGAGTTGAAATAATATTAGACACAGAAAAGGCTAGTGTGACAAGTTGTGTCACTAGTAAGATCATAGAAACCAATCCCAGACCATCAAGCGAGCCGACCTTTAGCTTAAAAGCAAAAATCATAACGTAGCTTAGAACAAAAAACAAGAACATCAGTAAAACAAGTTTAATAACTGATAAGACAAATTTCTTACCCCCACCAGTTTTAAACACATCGTAGATTTCGTCAATCTGGAACTTGAACAGCTTAAAAATAGTCTTCATTATAACGAACTACCATCCTTGTCAGATAATTGTGTCTCGCTATTTTCGTCAACGGGTGGTGTATTCTCTTCCTTTTTTTCAATAATTAGATTTTTGTCATCCTCTTTATCAATATTTGCATCCTCATATTCGTATGCAGTATCAGCATTCCTTAGAACGTCCATAAATACATCCTCTAGCTTCCTGTTTTCACTGCGAAGCACCTCAAGTGTGTATTTTCCTGTAATTTTCCCACCAGATATGATCGCTACCTTATGGCAAAGTGTTTCAACAAGATCAAGTATGTGTGATGAGAACACAACAGCGTTACCTGCAATTGCATGCTCTCTAATAACATTTTTTAATTGCCAAACACTGAGTGGGTCTAATCCTGTCAGCGGTTCATCTAAAATCCATAATTTAGGGTCATGCACAAGTGCGGCAATAACTGATATCTTTTGCTTCATTCCGTGAGAATAACTTTTAATCTGATCATCAAAGGCTTTTTCTAAACGAAACAAACTTACATATCTTTCAGCCCTTTCCTTGCGATCACTTGAAGAGACATCGTATAGGTTTGCAATGTGATTTACATATTCACGCCCTGTAAGACGCTCAAACACAGCATGTGTATCAGATACGTAACCCATATTGCGTTTAGCCTCAAGTGTATCCTTTACTATATCGAATCCGTTAATAGTAATAGTACCAGTATCAATTGGATGAATTCCAACTATTGCCTTAATTGTTGTAGACTTGCCTGCGCCGTTAGCACCTAAAAGTCCGAATATCTCTCCCTCTTTTACAGAAAAGGAAATATTATCAGCCGCTTTAAAGGTTGCCCCTGGGTAGGTTTTAGTGAATCCATTAACCTCTAACAAGAATTTCGTCCTCCGTATCGTAATACTTCTTCATGTTCTTTATTTTTCCAAATTTCTTTTCTAATAACGCAATCCTTGCAACACGGAGCTGCATGCGATCATCAAGGAATCCTAGGACACTTTTCCACAAGCCCCAGAAAAGAGTACAGGCAACAACAAATAATGGATATACTAGGAATTGATAGACAGGGTAAAGATAGAACCTTCCAAATTCCAATTTAACATTAAATAGGGGGGCTATGAATGGAACAGCTGTTGTTGCTGTTTCCCGGCTAAACAAAAAGAAATAATTAACTTGGTCTTGACCTAAGTCTTTTGCATATCCGTTTAGTATAGTCCCAAGCAAGAAGACTCCGAAAAAATATATTGAAAAACATAGAAAATTATGCTTTATTGCTACCTTCTCAGGGCGTGGGAATATACGCAGTAATACCGCAAGAATCGGAACAATAAAATCTAGTGTATGCTCATAACAATAATGGAGTGTCCAAAAATATGTATAACTAGACTCTGTCAAATAAACAGATGCAAGTATTGCACCAAGAGTACTAGAAAGCAAAATTGTGTTTATTAGAGGCTTTGGCTTAAAAACAAGCGTAAAGACATAAATATATGCGCCTAAGTTGCAAAGTTGTAATGGTAGACGATGTAGAGTCAGTCCAGTGATGAACATTGTATTATATTGTATGCTTAGGAGCAAGGCTAGGTATACACATAACATGTATCGTGCCCTCTTGTTTTTAAATCGAAATAAAATGTATAAAATAACAATCAATAGGAAGGAAAGCGCAAGCCAAGCAATTTGTCCATCGGTGCCAGTCCTAATTTCCATTTTTTGAAATCCGAGTATGGATTGTAGGGAATAAAGTGGCATTGCTGACAGGTATGCAAACGGTAATGTAATAGAAAATGTAGCTAGAGAGCGCAAAAAGTCATTTGTGCTTTCATAACTAAACATCTTAACATCACCAACAGCAAAACCAAGCGAGATAGTTAGTCCTAATACTAGCTGTGTAGAAAAGTAGACTGATCTCACCCCTTCAGCTAGAACAATTCCACGTGTGCCAGACAGATAATACATCATGAACGTGTCGTAATTCAAGGTGCAGAGAATTATAACTGGCAGACCAAAAAAGAAAGAAATATTTTTGAAAAGGCGACTATCGAAAAATGACGCCATGACAAATGCTAATGGAGTAACAGCTAGACTCCAACGCAAAAAGGTCTGCGTTAAATCCTGTGTGTTAAAATACCTACCATCAAAGTAACCACTGTTAATGACATAAAGAAAGCCATCCGAAAAAAACAGGTTTGCAATATGCATTAGAAAATAGCAAACTGCAACCGCACGAATCGCAAAGGAAAACTTTCTACGTCCACCGACAAGGGCAACAAAAAATAATATGATAGTGCAAGCTATGCTAATTAACAGAATTTTTAATTGTGCCATTGCATACCACTGCTTAGCGTCGATTTATTCATAATCGTGATAATATCATTGTTTTATATTTCTGTCAATAAAATTTTTTGAGACGGTTAAAGCAAATATTTTCTTCCTGCTTTTTTCAAGCTTATTATTGTCATAGTTTAAAATATTTTTAATTTTCATTAAAATTTGTATGAAAATTGTGTCTTTTAAAGTCAGGAAATTAAAAAAGCAAATAAATGGTAAATCGAAATTTGTGTGATTATCTCGTATCTATCGCTCCTAAAGCCGAGCTAAATAGTCTTAGTAGCTGAGAAAAAAGCGGCTTTTCTTACTTTAAAAACTGGAAATATCACACCTTTTTCTTTCATAAAATTACTAAAACTGTCTAGAAAAATTGGTTGAGAAAAATCATATACTCGTATTCGATATGCGCTTACAGTATTTTTTAGCCTAAAAAAATCAAGCATCTAGTAATGTATCGCTTATTGCAATGTATACTTCGTGTGCTTTTATCTGCCAACTATTGTATATCGATGTAGCAACCGCACGGTTTGTAACTATAAATTTCAATTCCATAATTGGTTTTGTTATGTCTAAAATCTTCAAAATAACGGTAAATGTGCCATCGCTGTTACGTCGATAATCAGCTAAAAATTCCTGTTTCTTTTTAAAATTTATTCGCTCCTTTCGCACATAAGCAGTGATCTCTTCTCTAAGCGAGGCGGCTATATCATTATAAAAATGAGACAAACAATTCACTCCATCTGGCGATAGAGCAAGAATGTTTGCTTTGGTGACTGGTATTTTTGTTTCAGTAAGAAACCCACCAGTAATAAGTTCACGAATGATCGGGGAACAAAACAATTGAGAAATCCAGGTATTATCTATTGCGCAAATTTGCACAAGAGTCTCCTCGCTGATCGGCATTTCTAGTTTTTCCATTACAAAAAGTACTAATAGCTTATTGTTTACAGTTTCATCGCGAAGCATTTCTATCTCCTTTTTAGCATCGATGATTAAGCTTAATAATAACGATTTGTTATTTTTAAGCTTTTAAATTTTGAAAAGGTCTATAAATATAAATTCATAAAGCCTTGAATTGTTTTTAATATCCTTTTAAATATTTATTAAGCCTTTAAAATATTATAAATATTAACACCAAATTGTAGTTATGTAGCTTTAAATATTTTTAGATGTGTATCATTTCTAACAAAATTGCTAAAATCTCATCCGCCGTGTAGCATTTTGTTTTACACGACTTTTTTGCCTAGCTCTTTATTAATGGATATTTATTTAAATTAACATTAATTAATATACACTACCATAACTTTTTAGCTAACGCACTTATGCTCAAATTTTTCGTCTTTTAGAGTGACATAATTCCTTAAAATGCGCTATTTTTTTTGTCTTTACATGTAGTAGCATAGTAACAAATAATAACTTTAGAAAGAGAGCATGTAAAATTACCGTCGAAGCGTCAATTCTAGAAAATCAGCTCTCACAAATAATTAATCATTTAAAGATTTTTTTATAAATCTTTTATATTAGCGTATATATAATTTAATCTAATAATACAGTCTTTAGCTTTTTTAGCTGATTGGATCCCTCACATAAGGCCTGAAAGGTGATTTTTCCCTTTTTAATCACTTCTTTTTTAGTGTAGTGGGTGATCTAGCGTAACTACTTACTTGATTTGTGTCTAGTTAGAGTTTAGTAAATGAAAGCATTACTTTTCCACTTTTAGTAATTTGGGTCGTTAAAATTTTTCAACAGAAAATATGTTACGATCTAATACTATTTGTCTTTTAAATATAGGCTTTCCATTATCCAATCGCATTGAGAATGAATGCAAATACATCTGCAGGAATTCCATCAATTACTTTGCATAATTCTGTTAATAACGTTTCGATGCTCGGGCCGAACGGTTCGCAAATCAGGTTCGAATTTCTCTCCATACTTGCTATGTGTTCATTTCTGGCGTTGTAGCGAATATATACTACTACACATCTAGAAATTTTAGTATATTTCGATTTGTGCCACCATGCATTATTGCAAACTAATACAATATGATCGTGTTTGTATTGTTCACTGAGTTTTTTGATAAATTCATTCATCTTGGCATTTTGCGCCTTTCGAGTCTTTCCGTAACTTCCCATTCTTGTTTTTTCGTTGACTGCTTTTGTCCATTATGCTATAGATAAAAGCTCCCGCAAGCATCATAGCGGCAAAAACATCTCGGAATTTTGTATTCGCTCCTGCAAACGGCGGGTCTATGTCCCTTTTTACACCAATTACTTAACACAGATATACGACCAAAACTAGCCTCATCTTGAAAAAAAATTCAAACTTTTCGCCCGTGCTTTCCTTTCTTTCGATTTTTTCTTTGCTAAAGCACTATCTTTTTTGGCTTGGAGGGCTCTACCGGTGCGACATTTTCTGTTATTTTATGGTCTAACTCTTTTGGAATGTGGATAACTTTTTTTCATCTTTTTCATCTTCGTCAACGCAAGACGGAAATTTGTCAAAATTCGCTGTTTTACAAGATATAAGGGCTTCTTTTTTCAGCTTCCAAAAAAAGAGGCGTAACTGCTTTTTTTCTTCTATTTTTGTTCTAATTTTTTGAGGCCGCCATCGCCTCCTCGCTTGCATTTTTAGGATGTTTTCCTCTAGGCATCACTTTAGCTAATCATTATATATACATACAAATTTAATACCACTAATTTTTTCTTGTTTTAAAAGACGCATTTGAAACTTTAGCTAAAGAAGATATTTAGTTACATTTATTCATGGTTTTCTAAATATTAGCTACAGGCATTTTGATATAATCTTATATAAAATTCTACACCAGCAACAAGTGAATCAATATTTTGTCTTTCATTAATAGCATGTATGCGTGCTGCATCGTCTTCTGTCTTGTCAAAGGGCGTAAATCTATAAACACAGTCAGTAAGTGGATAATAGTGCTTAGAGTCAGTAGCAGCTATGAACATAAACGGTGCACATATATACCCATTAAACACCTCAGAAATAGTCTTTGAAAGTATCTTATATGGAGCTCCTTGAATATCTGATACAGGCGATGGGTCAACATGCCCTTGATCTAAGGAAACATTGATCTTTTTTCCGACTATGGCCTTAATATGCTTCTTGATGTCCTCTATCGTTTCGCCAGTATTTATTCTACAATTAATATTAGCAGTCGCTTTTGGTGGTAGCACGTTAGGTGCATCAGCACCCTTTGCTTGTGTAGGTGCCATTGTTGTTCTAAGTAGACTGTTGGTCATTGGATGCGCTTTGGTTAAAATTAACTTTAATAATGGAGAAAGAATATCTCGATTGACAAATAGAAACTTAAAAACTGGCTTCATATAAGGGGCTAATGCTTTAAACATTTCCTTTGTGGGTTTTGAAAAAAATGGTCTGCGTTGACAAAGCTCAATATCATAAATTGCCTCTGCAAGAGTGCCTACTGCTGTTCTTTTTGACGGAGAGGAGGCATGTCCTCCAGTCTTTACAGATTCTAAAATAAAATCTGCATATCCTTTTTCACAGGTACCAATAAGTGCAATTTTGTTATTTATGCCTAGCATTTTTCCATCTAAGATAGTTCCGCCCTCATCTAAAACAAACTCAAATCTAACTCCCTTGTCTTTAAGATGATGCGATATCTGGAGTGCGCCCTCTGTGCCACGCAATTCCTCATCATGTCCAAAGCAAAAATATATTGTTCTTTTTGGTTGAAATCCATCATTTAAAAGTATCTCAAGCCCTTCAAGTGCCGCTATCATTTGCGACTTCATATCTTGAGAACCCCTGCCATACACGCAGTTGTCTTTTACAATTCCGCTAAATGGTGGAACCTCCCACCCTTCCTCGGGAGCTGGAACCACATCTTGATGTGCTAGAATACCAATAGGTAAAAGAGACTTATCGCTACCTTCCACAACGTAATAAACTGAATATCTATTAATCTGTGTTTTTTTAGCTAAAGTAAAAAGAGTAGGATAGGTTTTTTCTAAGAAAGTTTGATACTCTAGAAAAACTCTGGTTTCAGCTCGCGGATTCTGAAGCGTTACTGTTTTGAACTTAACAGCATCCGAAAGATGTGCTACTACTAAATCTTTATCAATGCCATGTAGCTCATAGTCGCTCTTTTCAATAGGTAGAGCTTTGGTAAGTACGGTTCTAATAACCATGAATAATATTAGTAGAAGTACAATGCCTAATATACAATATAATATAATCATTTTATTTCATCCTTGTAAATTAAATTTACTTTATATGCTTATTGTGACGTACACTCGCTGCCTAACGCCTACGGCGTTTGAGTCGGGGCTTCTTGGGAACTCAAACTCACGGCAGGATGTTTAACCCCGCTATCCCCCGTGCGTCCCACGGTTCGGTGTAATGCGCTATGAGGTGAGTAATCGAAGCCCTTCGCGCCGAGAACGTTGCGACTTAGTTGATGTCTCTTTGATGATGTGCACCACAACTTTCGCATGTCCACAACCTGTCGTAATGTTAGTCGGGCGCTACATAGCCATATACATAACACAGTTTAGGACGGAAACCACTTATCAATCGCCCAGAGGAACTTTCATTTTTCAGTCAACTTGTATCCGAGGAAATCTAAACATTCCCCAGCCGTTGAGATACGCTTCTCCAAAATTTAAGATTGCGCCATTCCCTGCATATTTAAGTCCTCAATGCATACTTCATCGCAACGTTCTAGACGTCTACTCTGCTTTTGCAGGAAGTCTTTTCGCTATTCGAGATATGCTGGGAACCCCGCCACTTTTTCCACGGCTTTCCTCTATTCTTGCCGCTTTTCTGGGCGGGATAACTTGCGTGGTTTTCGAGTTTCTCTTGCGACCCCTATAAAATCGTGCTATGAGGCTGTCGACATTGCTGTCAACCTACAGTTCGGGCATCGAAAAATCCAACACCAGAACATTTACAGGCTTAATGGATTCAACGATTTCATGCTCTAAAGTATGGATGCGTAATACTTTAAAGACGAGCTGTGACACTGAACTGATTTCAACTTGTAATCAGATAGAACTTGACGATGCTGTTTTACACTAACACGTCCTAACTCCGGGAGTTTCAAGTAACCATTGCGAGCTCTAAGTTCCCGTTAGCAAGGTTTGTCGTATAACTGTAGTGCCCTTGGTGCTTACTTTTGATC
>JAITQU010000059.1 GCA_031288735.1 Christensenellaceae bacterium | reverse complement strand
ACGAGTATTGCTGAGATCTTTGATCGCTAATCTTTATACTTTGGAATGCAAACATATCCAACTCGGCGATGTTATTAAAACATTGCCTTTTTTTCATATGGGGTGTGAACAGTAACCCCAGCCAATAACATAACAATGCCTATATAAGTAAAATAATTGCAATAAATAGGCAGTTGTGATATTCTTTTAATACACATTCGTGTAATTTTTAATATCTAAATAGTGAGCATTTTAATATGGCAAAGGATTACGACATTAAAACAATTGAAAAAAAATGGCAGAATTACTGGTATAATAACCATGTTTTTGAGGTTAGCGAGGATAATAAAAAACCCAAATTTTATGCACTCATAGAATTTCCATATCCGAGTGGTTCTGGTTTACATTTAGGGCACATAAAGGCATATTCTTCTATGGAAGTTATTGCAAGAAAAAAGCGATTGCAAGGTTACAATGTCTTATTTCCGATTGGGTTTGATGCATTTGGATTGCCAACCGAAAACTATGCAATGCGTACAAAACATCACCCTAGAGTAGTAACAGATGAAAACATCGATCGATTTAGTGGTCAAATTAAACGCATAGGTTACAGCTTTTGCTGGGATAGAGTTGTTGACACAACAGATCCCGATTTCTATAAATGGACACAATGGATCTTTTTAAAATTGTTTGAAAAAGGTCTTGCATATAAATCTTACTCATACGTAAATTTTTGTCCAGACTGCAAGGTTGTACTTGCAAATGAGGAGAGCCAAAATGGTATTTGTGACCGTTGTGGTTCAGAAGTAGTACAAAAAGAGAAGGATGTATGGTTTCTGAAGATTCGCAGTTATGCTGAAAAATTATTAGAAGGGCTAGATACAGTTAATTTCCCAGAACGTATTAGAACAGAGCAAGAAAACTGGATTGGTAAATCAGTCGGTGCTGAAATAATTTTCAAAGTTACTTGCGTTCATAATGAATATCCACTGATAGTCTATACTACTAGACCCGATACTATTTATGGTGCTACTTTCCTTGTTATATCACCAGAACATCCCCTTGTTGAGAAATACTCAAAAGAAATAACTAATATTTCAGAAATTAACAATTACTGCAAAGAGGCAAAAACAAAAAAAGAATTTGAACGTATTCATATGCTCAAAGATAAGACTGGTGTTAGAATTGATGGATTGTATGCTACCAATCCAATTAGTGGAGCTAGAATTCCGATATTTATTGCCGACTACGTCATGATGGGTTACGGTTCAGGTGCTATCATGGCAGTTCCTGCACACGATCAACGAGACTGGGAATTTGCAAAAAAATTTGATTTGCCTATCATTGAAGTAATTAGTGGTGGTGATATAGAAAAAGAAGCCTATACGACTAAAGCTGATGGTGTTTTAATAAATTCTCCTGAAATAAACGGACTGTCTGTAAAAGAAGCTATTAAAAAAATGATTGTCATTCTTGAGAAAAAAGGGGTTGGCGTGCCAAAAACAGACTACAAAATGAAAGATTGGGCCTTTAATAGACAACGTTATTGGGGTGAACCTATTCCAATTATAAACTGTCCGCATTGTGGACAAGTGCCTGTTCCAGATAATGAATTGCCCATTCTGCTACCTCATCTAGATGATATAACACCCACCGATGATGCATCTTCACCATTGTCAAAATGCACTGAATGGGTAAATACAAAGTGTCCTATTTGCGGTTGTGATGCTTTACGCGAAACTGACACAATGCCACAATGGGCAGGTAGTTCTTGGTATTTTCTGCGTTACATGAGTCCTCGTGATAAGTCATTTGCTGTCAATCCAAAGTCCTATAAATATTGGGGGCAGGTAGATTGGTATAATGGTGGTATGGAACACGTTACGCGACATCTTATTTATTCAAGATTTTGGAACAATTTTCTATTTGATATTGGCGTTGTATCAAATAAAGAGCCTTACCTTAGACGTTCGGCGCAGGGACTCATACTTGGTAGCGATGGCGAAAAAATGAGCAAGGCGCGTGGAAATACTATAGACCCAATAGATATAGTAGACGCACATGGTGCCGATATTTTACGACTATTTATATTGTTTTTAGGTGACTATGAAAAGCCTGCACCATGGCAATCGGAAGGAATAAAGGGGTGTGTAAGATTTTTAAATCGCGTATGGAACTTGCAAGACATGATCCGAGAGGGAGACTCCTCCGATCTAAATATCGATGTTCTTATTAAAAAAGTTGATGATGACTATGAGTCAGTTAAGTTTAATACTGCAATTGCAGCTCTGATGACAGCAGTGAACACTATATATTTGCGTGGGTTTATAACTTTTAATGAGTTCAAGGTATTATTAATTTTACTCTATCCCGTTGCGCCACACATGACATCAGAATTATATAGCATTATCACTGGAGCACTTATCAACGAGGCTTCATTCCCAAAATACGATGAAACCAATTTGATCAGCGATACAATAGAAATACCCGTACAGGTATTTGGAAAACTAAAATGTCGTGTCAGTGTACCACTTAATTCCGATGAAGCAACTGTAATTGATGCTATATCTGAAACGGGTCTTTTGACTGGCAAAACTTTAAAAAAATCAATTTACGTTAAAAATCGTATAATCAATCTCATCCTTGAATAACATATTTTTGCTTGCCACAGAGGTTTGTCTTTCAATGAAATATATTATTGCTATAAAGTAATTAACTTTTTTGGAGGTTATAATGGAAATACAATTAACTAGAAATTATGATGAAATGAGTGAGGTGGCCTCGGAAATCGTTACTAAACTTATAAAACGCAAATCGCATGCTATTCTAGGGCTTGCCACTGGAAGCACACCTATAGGATTGTATCGATGCCTAATTGATGAGTACAATAGTGGCAATGTGTCCTTTAAAAATGTTACCACTTGCAATCTAGATGAATATATTGGTCTTGATTCTCATCACGATCAAAGTTATAAGCATTTCATGAATACTAATCTTTTTGATCATATTGATATCAATAAAGAAAATACACATTTCCCTAATGGAAGTGCGGAAGATTTAGATATTGAATGTGAGCGATATTCTAATTTGCTAACAAGCATGCCACGAGATCTACAAATACTAGGGATAGGAAGAAACGGGCATATTGGCTTTAACGAGCCAGGAACTCCATTTAATAGCACAACTCATGTTGTTACCTTAGACAAAAAGACCATAGCAGACAATGCCAGATTTTTCGAATCGGAAAATGAAGTGCCTAGGCTTGCCATAACAATGGGTATCTCAGAAATATTAAATTCTAAGTGTGTGTTGCTTTTGGCTTCTGGTAAGAATAAGAGGGAAGCGATAACTAAAATGCTTTCCAAGTCTCCTTCACCTAAGTGCCCCGCCTCGGCACTACTTAGCCATCCTAACTTAATTGTTGTTTGTACTGAGCACATTCGTCTAGTGTTTTAAACTTAAAAAAGTACATGTAAAAAACTGTGGTGACAATTCATTTACATTCTACAAAGTTAGTTACTGTTCACACCTCAACTAAATTAATTTTTAATGGTTATAAATTCAAGTCGCATTTCTTAAATTGCTAGCTAAAAGAACTTTTTCTGCATTTGAAACGTTTATTGCTGTGTGTTTTCCCGCTAAAGTGCTGACCTTTTTTCAAATTTCGTGCAGAGGATGGACTGTGCCCATTTTTCCCATATGAGGTGTGAACAGTAAC
>JAITQU010000056.1 GCA_031288735.1 Christensenellaceae bacterium | reverse complement strand
TCTGCACGAAATTTGAAAAAAGGTCAGCACTTTAGCGGGAAAACACACAGCAATAAACGTTTCAAATGCAGAAAAAGTTCTTTTAGCTAGCAATTTAAGAAATGCGACTTGAATTTATCACCATTACAAATTAATTTAGTTGAGGTGTGAACAGTAACCTTTGCGCTGACATTAACTAAAAATATGAGATGAAGCTGTGGTAAAATAAACTGTTTCTGTATACAATGATTATGTGCAAGTTCCTTTTTTTAACTTTGATGCAATAACTGTTGTGATAATCTAGGTTTTAATTATAATATACTTCGATTACATTCAGGAGCTTATCATGCAGGATTTATCATTAAAAACAGCGTTAAATATACAAAGTTGTGTAGATATTACAGGACAAATGGAAAAGATGAAAACATCTCAAGTGTTCCTTGGCAGGGTTATTGACGAAAAAATTGACATTTAGCAAGAATAGAAATTGAGCTGTTTATCTTTCAACGTGGACACAGGAGTGTATGGTTCACCTGGGTCAGCAATTTTCCAGTTCTACATAACAAAATAAATGAATCTGAAAAACTAATTTAAGATTTCGATGAAGCTTTTTATCGACTGTTGTTTTTATCGACAACTACTTATCTAAATAGTGTGTTTAAAATTATTAAAGACAATGCAGTACATAATTCGAGACTCTATACTGCTCGCTTTATTAGATTTTAAAAAACGGATCTATGGTTCGACCGTCAAAATACATACGTTACAATATTAATCAAAAAATCTCTTCTATGATGGCAAAAACTGCGGCATTTTCATTTAATTTAGACGTAAAACCTCAATAAATTATGTCTATAAAGTAATTTTTGCATCATTAGATTAACACAATATTCTAAATTCGCATTTTGACGGTTGAACCCATCTATGTGTTCCCCTTTTTTCTGTGTCTTCAACCTCATCGATAAGAAAGTCTTAAAGATGTTATAGAATCAATTTCATGCTACCTACCATTTACCTTTATAAATTGACCTATAGGACAATTAACAAGGGACTATTACGTATTTACTTTTAATAATTTTAGGAATTGGGAAACGATATGAGTTTCATAAAACTTGCAACAATTTTATTTAGGCGCAATCTAAGAATTAATTTGCTCATTGTTGCTCTATTGATGTTTTTTACAATTGCAGGTTGCTCAATAATTGCCGTCTATGTAAACAATAATATTGCGTTTATCATGACAAGAAAGTTGCTATCTGCTAATGGACTCTATTACATTGATGATGAAGATAAAGATTTTAGTCGATATGAGCAAACCATACAAGAAATCATGTCGCCCCGTATTGGCAATGAGATTGATATTTTCCGACTTTCATCCATGAATAACCATCTATTGGACAATGGTAATCTTGTGACACTTAAGGCGGTCAATGTTGGACTAATGGAATATATTGACTATCCACTATCCAGTGGCCGAATGTTTGATGTAGCGGTTCCCGGCGAAACCATAGAGGCAATTGCTACTTTTGGAAAAGTCGGCGATGAATACGACATAAACTTAGCGCACTTTAAAAATGGTTCAGCGCACATAGTTGTCGTTGGTGTGACTAATCACGCTTATCTTTCATTAGAGTTGTTAGGTGGAACATTAAACAACCAAATTTTCCATGCTGGAACAAAAGGTATTTCACCAAATTTTTTAATGTTTGACTTAGATGCGTTTGTGCCATCTTCAAGTATTATATACAGAGCAGCGCGATTCATGATTTTTCGGCCAAATATAACTACCGACTCAATCAATGAAATTTACAAAGTTATGTCTGAACATTCAACAGGAATGACTCTCGATCAGTTAGAAACATCCTCAAGAAAAGAATTCGAAATGGTAATGAATAAACTAATTTTGCCAACATTTTTGCCGATTTTAATTGCATGTTTTTTCTGCTTTTTGTTTGCGACTATTTTGTCAACTACTAGTTTTAAAGCAATTTTTTCAGTTTGTTTTTTATGCGGGACAACGTTTAAAAAAGCTGTCGCTACTATACTTGCATATGGTTTGTTCATTTCATTTCTTTCTTGTATTCCGTCTATAGTATTTGCTAAGTTTGCAATGCCGATAATTACGCAACAATTTTTTTATACGCTGAGTACAGTTCATGCAATACTCGTAGCAATTATCATTTCGGCACTTTACTTACTCTCACTCGTTTTTTTCTCATATCAATTACTTAGAAAATACAACATATCAGCAGAAATCAAGACAAGCGAGGCAGGCGGATGACCACTATTAGATCGCGCATTAGCGGAGGACTTAATATATTAAAAGTGTTCATTAAAACGTCGTACCGTCATAAACTTGTTTTTTGGCTAATGATATTTTGTTCAGTGATTTGTTCACTTGCACTCTTTTTTACATACTCTTTCAATTTTGGATCATTTGCAGGCGAAATAGGAACCTATTATCTTCTATTTGACAAGCCCATGCAGTTTAACGATGTGTCTAATGCACTAAATTCTGCTAATCTTACAGCAAAAACTGCGGAGGTGCGATTAATGCTAGACCCAGACGGCGTAATTACATCTGGATTTTTTGGGGCTTTACTTAAAACTGTAGTAGATGGCGAATCAATTAACAGTGCTCAAGATGCGAATCAAGCAATAGTAAGTTTTGAGTTTGGTTCTCATATTGGAGAACAAATAGAGATTTTAGATGGGAGATATTACACTGTAGTTGGTATTATTAACTCGAAATTTGTTGAAGTCAACATCCATTCATTAAAAGAAACAGATTTGATTTATAGTGTACTCATTAATCTAAAAGGGATTCGGTCGGCGAGCAAATCAAAACAAATAGCTAGCACTCTACATTCATTGTTTGGCACTTTACCAGAACATTCGGATTATGATACAACTGCCTTTTTGAATCAAACCAGCTTGTTATCAGGAATATATTTGATAATTGCTCTTTCTGTTTTATCGTACACGCTAGGACTATCCTATTTATTGAAGGAAAGCAATCTCATCGTTAAACCATTACAAATTATTGGCATGTCCATATTCAGAATCGCACTACTGGTACTAATACTAATGTTTCTTTTTATTTTATTTTCATTTATAATATCAATTGCTTTGTTTGCAGTATTTGTAGTACTATTTTCTAATATATTGCCTTTTACAGTTGTGTTTTTATCACTTGTCGATCTAATGTATTTACTTTCAATCATTATAGCAATTTCAATGTTTATCGTTATAATATCTATGTTTTCGAAATTCTTAAGGAGGAGTTGACATGAAAAAAACAATCGTTTCGCTTAGTTTTGCGCTACTGATTTGCATTGTTTCATCAATTTTTACTGGCATAACTTGGACTCAGTTCAGCCAAGTCTATTCGATGTATGCGGACATTCCAGGAAACCACTTAAAATATAATAAAGGTGCGGATCTCGGTGCAATGGATTCGGAGTTAAGGGCAAATGGTGAAGGTTATTATGGGTATGACTACACAAGAAACGTATTTGAATCCACCATTATATTTGACACTAATTCTATTTCATGCAATGTATTTTTAGCTTCGGAACAAATAATAACAGTGCGGCAATTTTGGCATGGAGTAATTGGTTCTAATCTGCAATACGGATTTGAAAATGGGCGCATTCCTGCTTTGATTGGTGGTGGGAAAATGCCAAAACTCAACATAGGTCAAACTTTTGACATCGAAATTGAAAACTTAGATGGAACAGTATCAAAAATCCCAGTAATCGTGGTTGGAAAATATACGCAACTGCGTACTATCCCAGAATATGAAAATAACACCATCTCTGACATGCTCAAATATAATGACAACCTTATTATCATTCCCGATATTTGCGTTTCAGCTACTAATTTGGGGCGGGACAAAATTCAACTGCTTATCCCATTTTACGATTTTATTAAATCTAAAACAATTGGTTTAATTACACGCAAATATGGATGGTACTTGCCACTTAAAGATTTTGGAGGATCTATAAATACTATGCCTAATACTTCCTTTTATTTATTTGACGACACCAAGTATTTTCTGCCTTTAGTATTTACGCTTATATCATCAATATCTTTTATTTTGTTTGCCTACATTCTGTTTACCACAATAATTCGCACTTTAAGACAAAACCGTATCAATGAGGTCAAATATGAAGAGATTTAGTTTTTGCATTTTTCTAACTCTAATTCTTATAGTAACATCGACTTTTTTTCTTGCGATGGGCCTTGCAAAGACGCTGTTATATGAAGATTCAATAAGCCAGTTGCGAGACTTATCAAAGTTTCGTCTAAAAGAGTTTGAAGATAATACATTGTTGTTTGCAAGCAAGGAGTCCATCAATATCCCAAGTGAAATTGCAAACCAGTTCGAAGACTCTTTACTCGGAGTGAATTTTTATTATAATGTTATAATTGTCGAAGATCAACATGAATTCGTAAGAGTACTATCGGATTTCACATTTGATGATAAATACATTAAACTCTACAATGGTCGTATGCCTGATACCAGTAAAAATTCTTCAACTTTTGTTGAAGCTATTGGCATCAGTGAAGCTGGTTCTTTTATTGGACAGACAAAAAAACTAACACTTAAAAATCCTGACACTGACGAAACACATGTTGTAAATTGCTCAATAGTCGGGATCACAAGTATAAAGTCATTTCCATATCCCATATCCAATTACAGCGGAGTGTTGATATCTTATATAATACCAGATATTTCGGTAATACTTGGGTTTGATATCATTCGTAAAACAGATTGTGCATTTTATACATTCTCGAATTCCATGGAAAAAGACAAAGCAACATCGCTCATTCTTATGCACTCTGGGAATAACACAGTTATGCCATTTACAACTGCCGATGGATATCTAACTGCCAATATTGAATCTTTAATAGATCAGCAAAAGCAGACGTCAATTCAAAGCATTGTTTTGTGTGTTATTTCTGTATTGTCTGTCTTTGCAGTACAAAATCTCATTTTTAACTCATGTTATAAGAAAGCAACCAATAGATCGGAGAGCATAAAAAAGATTTACCCTTTTTTGTTTCTTTTCATAAGTTTTATTTTCATTTTACTCTCATATATATTACTGCCAATATGTCTTGCTTATTACATTATTCCCGCAACTGCATTTAGATTCGCAAGCATCCTTATTGGTGCCGGATCGTTGCTAGCACTACTGACACAAACATTAATATTGAAATCAAGGAAGCTGGAACATGATAACGATAAAAAATCTGACTAAAACGTATAATGCTGGCAAAAAAAACGAGTGCATAGCATTGCGAAATATCGATTTAACTATTCAGAATGGCGAATGTGTCGCAATCGTTGGGAAATCAGGCTCTGGGAAAACGACACTTTTACATATTATCGCTGGTGTAGAAAAAAACACAAGTGGTAAAGTAAATGTTGATGGAATTCAGGTTGATGAATTGACCGCACATAGCCTTGCAAAATATCGATCTAAGCACATTGGAATTCTTACGCAGAGTTTCAACCTAATTGATGAGTGTACTGCTCTCGAAAACGTTATGCTCCCTCTAAATCTATTGGAAATTTGCAATAAAGAACGAAAAGTTAGAGCTATCGCATTGATAAAAGGAGTGGGATTAGGAGATCGCATAACAGAAAAAGTTAGAGACATGTCTGGTGGCGAAAAACAGCGTATAGCAATTTCAAGAGCGTTGGTCACAAACGCTGAAAATATTTTAGCAGACGAGCCAACAGGCGCACTTGACACAAAAACATCTCAAGAAATAATTGACATGCTTTTGCGTATAAATAAAAAGGGCAAAACAATAATCATAGTAACACATGATCCCATTGTTGCTTCGCGATGTTCTAGACGCATAGAACTAGCCGATGGTGAAATTGTTAGCGATACACCGCAGCAACAAAACTTGGAATCGTAGATTTTCACAATTATTGCCAATATTTTTAGCACACAATTAACGACAAGACTAACTCTAAAATATTTTAGTGCCTACAAGCGGGTTAACTTCATGTATGCTTTCTTAAAAAATATTTGTAACAATTCTTTCAAATCTTTATTGCGGCTTCGCTATTTCGTGTGGGTAAGCATACAAAAAGAATGGAAAATCATATACAGTTTTCGCTCCAAATTAGGCAGTTATATGATTAATTGAAGCTTACAAAGATGAAGAAAAAAAGGAGGAGATTGCTTAAAGGATAGTAAGTTTGAAACATGGATTTATCAACATGGATTTTCACGAATAATTATAACCTAAAAACTTAGGATAGTTGGCCAAGTAAACCGCTTTGTGTTTACATGCAAAGAGTTCGATACTGTTATTGTTTCATTCTAACTATAGGAACAAAAACCAATTCAGAATTTTTATGATCCTGTTTCGTTTAGAGATTTTATCCTGAATTCCTGGATAATATCCTATGCTTTTGCTCAAATACTATCGAAATTAACGATTTTTTGGGCATTTTTATTTTTCAAGTTTTCAACATCGCTTTATTTCTAGCTATATTAAGTCAGTAGTTTGTTTATCAAGTGTTCGATTGGAATTAATAATATCCGACCACTACCGATATTACATGATCTGCGCTTGTTAAAATATTCAATAGATAAAGGAGTGATTTAAAGCTACAATTTTATACCGTTTG
>JAITQU010000040.1 GCA_031288735.1 Christensenellaceae bacterium | reverse complement strand
CTTTTTCAAGCGTATTGTCTATTTCCTTAAACTTGCCATCTTCATCTAAATAATGAATATCTTCTGCATAACTTATGAGATTATATGAGCCATCACTCATTAAGAAATGTTTCTCTTTTGCAGTTCGACTCTCAGTATCCTCAGATAAAACATACGCATCACTGTTATAGTTTTGATTCCACTTCAAAGGATGTCTTAAGGGATTAACGCCACTGTCAACAGTTTCTAATATATCTTTATTGTTTTTGTTTTCATCGTCGTTAAATGATTCATTAGAAAAACCAGAAGGTTCCACTTTCAATGCAGTATCATCAGTTTTTGCGTTTAGAGATTCGGCATAACCTGTAAGTGTTGGATTAAAAATTGAAAAAAGCATTACGGATATCAAAATTAATCCTATAATGCCTATTCGTAAAATATGCCCTTTTTGTGTGTTTCTGAATAAGTTTATTAGTTGAAATCGTGTTTTGTCAGGTCTCGGCATAAATTACTCCTTTAAAAAAACTTCTGTATGCAATTAAATCATTAACTATGTCAACCATCATAACGTTGTAAATATCTTATATCTCGATTAACAAGAATCCAAAACGACCAACAATCTATCTTGCCTGTACAAAGGATACAACTCATTGTGGCAAGAGGCATGATTGTTCAAAATTCACTAATATTATATTAGCATTTAGGATGTTCTTTGTCAACACCCGTCTTTGGTAGTTATCACTATGATCTTTAGACAAGTGTTTTCCACAACAAAAATTTTTTAACAGGATTCCGAACATCTGTTCAGTGAGAAATTTATGTTCTTTGTCGGTCTGAAAATTTTCAATTTTCTGCGACAATTCATTTTACATTCTACATTACAGTCTTCAAAACGTGTAAGAATATTAAATCGATTTACATTTATTTTTCTAAGTAATATAATATTAACAAAGATATTAGATCCTTAAACTTTATTTTCAATATTATTAATTTGGGAGGAATTCAATTTGAAAAACCTAGGATATTACAATGGCAAGTTTGCTGAGTTAGATGAACTAACCGTACCATTTAACGACCGTGTCCACTTTTTTGGTGATGGCGTATATGATGCAACATACAGTCATAATTACAGAATCTATGCGTTAAATGATCATATTGACAGATTTTATAACAGTGCTGGACTTTTAGATATTAATATCCCACACACTAAAGAAGAAATGAAATCAATTCTTTATGATATGGTTAAAAAAGTAGATACAGGTGATCTTTTTGTTTACTGGCAAGCTACACGTGGTACTCAAATTCGAAACCACTCATTCGATCCAAAGATCGTAGCAAATATCTGGATTGTTTTGAAGCCTGCAACGGTAAAGGATCCAGCGACCCGTTTGAAGGTTATAACAATGGAGGATACTAGATTTTTACATTGCAATATTAAAACCTTAAATCTTTTACCTAGCGTTATGGCATCTCAGAAAGCTGAAAGTATCGGTTGCCAAGAGACTATACTACATAGAGCTGGAAAGGTAACTGAATGTGCACATAGTAATGTTTCAATACTAAAGAACGGCAAATTCATTACAGCACCTACTGACCATCTAATTTTACCTGGCATAACAAGAATGCACATTATTAAAATGTGTAAAAAACTATTAATACCTGTCGACGAAACAACGTTTACATTGGAAGAACTTTTCTCTGCTGACGAAGTTATAGTATCAAGTGCTGGTCAACTTGCTATGGGCGTATCTTCAATTGACGGCAAGCCTGTCGGTGGAAAGGCTCCTGAGCTCCTAAGTAAAATACAAAACGCTTTGTTCGAAGAGTATCTCGAAGAAACTGAAAAATAAAAACTAGGCCTTTTAGCTCAATCTCTAAAATTAATGCAAACCATATGAGGAAACTGAAATGAACCAAGAAGAATTAACAAAACTAAACATTGGTCAAAATTTGGATGATCTTACTAATTTAGATCCGAGAGGCTATGGCGTTTCTCGAATACTATATAAGGGTGCTAGAGAATACACTAAACGTCCACTCACTTTAAATTTTGCTGAACAACTTATAAATATTATAAAAAAGGATGATATTGTTTTCATTATGGTGGGGTTTGTTCTATTGCCACATAAGAAAGCTGAGATGGATGGAATTAACGGTGCTATGCTTTTAGCTCGTGCTCTATATCATGCATTTGGTGCAAAAGCTGTAATTGTATGCCCTGCTGATAATCTCATCGCTGTTAAGAATATGGCTTATGATATGGGACTACACCTGTATACGGATATCGAAGAGTTAAAGCAATATCCAATTTCTATGGGTGTAATTACTTTTACAAAAAATCAGTCTCAAGCCTTAAGTCAAAGCGAGAATCTTGTAAAAATTTATGGTCTTCCAAAGGCAGTTATTGCAATTGAGGCACCTGGTTCTAACAGTATTGGAGTTTACCACAATGCAACTGGCCTTAATATGAGCGAGTATGAAGCAAAAACCGATGTGTTTTTTCAATTCCTAAAAGACAAAGGAGTAAAGACATTTGCAATAGGTGATCTAGGTAATGAAATGGGAATGGGTACCATTAAAGACCATATTGCAAAATACATTCCGTATGCAAAAGCCACGGCATGCCGATGTGGATGCAATGGTGGGATTTTAGCTAAAACGGCTTCTGAAGTTATTCTTACTGCAACAGTTTCTGACTGGGGCGCATATGGTGTTATTGCTGCACTTTCGTTTCTTTTGAATAAGGACTCCATAATGCCAACTCCTGAGTTAGTAGGACAAACGATGATTACGGCCTCTCGTTGTGGAATGGTTGACATGTATGGGGATTTAATTCCTTCAGTTGACGGATTTGATAAGCAAACTGTTATGACAATCGTTTCTCTCATGCGTGAATGCATTTCTTATGCACCTAAGCTTAAGGAAACATGTGCTACATGGTTTCAAAAAACGATAGAGTTGGGTTTCTTTGATAACTAATTCCGAAATTAATTAATCTAAATTTTAATAGCCAATGATCTAGATATTTCCGTGATTTTTTAGATTATAAGCAGTGAAATTCTTAGATTAATTTTAAATTTGATATCTCGAAAGTTATGATGCTTTTTTAATAATTATAAAACTACACTCTTATTTACTATGTTAAGATATGCTTTGCAAGATTAGCATGTTATTAGATGATTATTGAAAAATTCTACCAAATTTTTTGAGCTATACTTTACGTGGAATTTCAATAATGCTTTGAATTAAGACTACGTTAAAATATAAAATTTTTAGTTATGAATATGTTTTGGTGTGTGCATGGGTGGAATTATTAATCGAATTATCCATAATAGATACAATTTAAAAAGCGCAGCGGGCGGGCGTATTCTCAAAGCTGGCGATCTATCTATCGTTGTTGAATTTGGAAACGAAATTAGTGAAGCCTTGAATGACAAGGTGGGTAAACTATACAATGCAATTAAAAAAAACCGTCCAATCGGCATTTCTGAAACAGTTCCTTCATTTCGGTCTCTACTAGTTTACTATGATCCACTTCTTATAACTTTTAACAAACTTATAGAGGTTTTAAATAGATTAATTGAGCACTCTAATGATAATATAATTTCAACTAATAAGCGTGTACTTAATATTCCTGTTTTTTACGGTGGTGCCTTTGGAGAGGATATGCCATTTGTTTCTAATCATACAGGCCTTAGCCAAGAGGAAATCGTTGAACTTCATACTTCAAGAGAATATTTAATATACATGCTGGGATTTTTGCCAGGCTTTGCTTACCTTGGTGGAATGGATGAGAGACTTATTACTCCAAGGCTTAAAAACCCTCGAGTTAGCATTCCACAAGGTTCTGTAGGGATTGGCGGAGAACAGACTGGTATTTATCCAATTTCATCGCCTGGTGGATGGCAATTGATAGGACGTAGCCCTATCAAGCCATACGATCCAGCACGCTTAGAGCCATTCCTTTTCAAGGCTGGTGAATATATTAAATTTTACTCAGTTTCTGAATCAGAATATCGTGATATCGAAAATGATGTCAGTTATAATATGTTTGTCTGCAAAGAGGAGGTGCATTGTGGGCATTCGAATTAATGCTGTAGGACCTGCTTGTACAATACAAGATTGCGGCCGACACGGGTATATGGATTATGGATTCCAAGTATCAGGAGCCATGGATGAAAAATCACTAGCTATTGCAAACAGTCTAGTTGGTAATTCTCAAGACATGGCTGGAATCGAAATAACGATTGGCGGTCTTTCTGCCACATTCACTTCGGATGCTGTTATTGCTATCACAGGGGCTGATATAAAACCCGAGTTAAACAAGATGCCAATACCAATGTATCGCGCAATTTATGTTAAAAAGGATGATGTACTTGAGTGTAAATTTGCTAAGGTTGGTTGTCGCTCTTATCTAGCATTCAATCAAGGGCTCGCTTTAAAAAAAATCATGGGCAGTCTGTCTACAAACATCAAATGTAAAATTGGTGGTTACCTTGGCAGACCGCTGAAGGCTAACGATCTGCTTTTTTTTAATTCAACTACACCAAACATTAAAAACATTGACAAACATTCAATAAATTTATCTATATCATTTAAAAATCCTGTCAATATTAGAGTCATATTAGGTCCGCAAGATGACTATTTTACCGAAAGTGGAATAAACACATTCTTTACGTCAACATATCAGCTTACAAAGGATTCGGACCGAATGGGAATTAAACTAGATGGTCCAGTAGTTGAGAGCAAAAACGGTGTTGATATTATATCCGATGGAATGCCACTTGGTGGAGTTCAGATACCTTCATCTGGCATGCCAATCATAATGATGTCTGATAGACAAACCACAGGCGGTTATGCAAAGATTGCCACTGTTATTTCTACTGATGTACAAAAACTAGCACAACTAAGACCAAATGATTCCATACGTTTTGAGAACATATGTCTAGAAAAGGCGCATAAAATATATTTAAATGAAAAAAAATATCTAATGAAAGTGAGTAAACTATGGAAGCAATAAACAATTTCAAATATTCAAGTGTGTCTCCTGGAGAAATTCGTCAAAAGATTCGTTCTGGCGAGATTACATGGAATACTTCTGGGATGTGCGCAGGCTTTGCGCAAGCTAATCTTGTTATTCTTAGAAAAGATAAGGCTTATGATTTTTTGTTGTTTGCACAACGAAATCCTAAGTCATGTCCTATTTTAGAGGTAACAGATATAGGAGCTAGAACTCTTAATTATATTGCTAAGGATGCTGACATCGCTAAGGATATTCCTAAATATCGAATTTATAGAAACGGAATACTGGATTTGGAGTGTACAGACGTTTCAAAATTTTGGAGAGATGATTTCGTTTCCTTTTTAATCGGTTGTAGCTTTTCATTTGAATCCTCCCTTATTGAATCTAGTATCTCTGTGAGGCATATCGATGAAGGCAAAAATGTCCCAATGTACATAACTAATATTGACTGCTTGCCAGCTGGTGTTTTCTCGGGGAAAATGGTCGTTAGTATGCGTCCTATACCATATAATCAGGTTGTCAAAGCAACAACAATCACTCAAGCAATGCCTAGAGTTCATGGCGCACCTATACATATAGGTGATCCTAGCAAAATAGGAATTAAGGATTTAGACAAGCCTGAGTTTGGAGATAGTGTTAACATAAAAGAAGGTGAAGTGCCTGTATTTTGGTGTTGTGGTGTAACACCACAGTCAGTAATAATGAATTCGAAGCCTGATTTCGTAATTACACATTCCCCTGGCCACATGCTAATAACAGATATAAAAAATATTGATTTGAAAGATTAGGTTTTTGAGAGGAATTATGTTTAAGGTTGATCTCAATTGTGATTTAGGTGAGAGCTTTGGTGTTTATACACTAGGCACTGATGAAGAGCTTGTAGGCTATATTACATCTGCAAACGTTGCATGTGGATATCATGCAGCTGACCCTTGTGTAATGTCAAAAACTGTTAGCATTTGCAAAAAAGCAAACATAGCAGTGGGTGGGCATCCTGGATTTCCTGACCTTTTAGGATTTGGCAGAAGGAATATGGATGTGACACCTAGCGAAATGAAAGCTTATGTGCAATACCAAACTGGTGCAATTCTTGCATTTTGTATGTCCTATGGCATTAAACTACAACACATTAAGCCACATGGTGCAATGTATAACATGGCGGCAAAGGATATTGAGCTTGCGCGTGCGATTTGCACAGGGATTAAAGAAATTGATCCTGATATTATTTTATTAGGACTGTCTGGTAGTTGTATGCTTACACAGGCTTCTGAACTAGGGTTGAGAGTGGCTAAAGAGGTCTTTGCTGATCGAGGATATGAAGATGATGGATCTCTTGTTAAACGTGGCAAAGCTGGTGCGCTCATTACTGATGATGAGAAAGTCATTCTAAGAGTTATTCGCATGATTAAAGAAAAAAAGGTCACAACGGTAAATGGTAAAGATATTAATATTGAAGCTGATTCCATCTGTGTTCACGGTGATGGTGCCCACGCATTAGACTTTGTGAAAAAAATTAATGCATCACTTAAAAAGAGTAATATTTCACTTGCACCATTATCAGAAATAGCACACTAGATAGGGTATGATATGAACGAGCGTACATATGTAGAAATTAATCTTAACAACCTAAGACACAATGTTATAGCCGCAATGAAGAAAACTCAAGGCTGTAATATTATGGCTATTGTAAAAGCTGAAGCATACGGTCACGGCAGTGTTATAGTATCTCAAAATATAGATGATTTAGTTACTCATTTCGGAATTGCGATTCCAGAGGAAGGTATAGAACTCAGAAAAGCTGGTATAACCAAGCCTATTCTAATTCTTGGCATAGCAGCCCCTGATTCATATCAGGACATAATTGAATACTCTCTTACGGCCTCAATATCCACTCTAGAAGCCGCAACGGCTCTCTCGTCACTTGCGTTAGCAAAAGGTAGCTGTGTGCCTGTACACATTGCAGTTGATACTGGAATGTCAAGAATAGGATTTTTAATATCGGAGATGGAAACAATTTCGAAATTATTTCAGCTTAAGGGTATTAAGGTCACGGGAATTTTCACACATTATGCGTGCGCTGATGAAACCTGCAAGACTTATTCAAAAAAACAGCTTCATGTGTTCAACAGTTTTCTAACTTTCTTCAAGTCTAATAATCTGGATGTGGGAATTCGACACATAAGTAACAGTGCTGGGATAATCGAGTTTGATGATCAGCATTTCGACATGGTACGTGCTGGTATAATGATTTATGGACTTTACCCATCTAAGGAAGTTTCAAAATCCTTTATTTTAAAGCCAGTATTATCTTGGATTGCACGCATTAGTCACATAAAAACACTAAGAAGTGGACATGGTGTCAGTTATGGTGCAACACACATAACCACCAAAGAAACGCGCATTGCAACCATTCCAATCGGATACGCCGATGGTTATCCACGTGCATTATCATCGAAAGGAAAAGTCCTAATAAATGGTAAGTTTGCACCAATTTTAGGTAGAGTTTGCATGGATCAATTCATGGTAGATGTTACAGAAATTGACAATGTTGATATTGGGACTAGCGTTACGCTTATAGGTGTAGATGGCGACAATTCCATTTCCGTTGAAGATCTAGCAGATGCGGCTTACAGCTTTAACTATGAATTTGTCTGTGGCATTGCAAAAAGAGTCCCACGCAAATATATAAGAAATTAGCTTTATTTTTCAACCTTGTTTAATATTTTAATTGTAGATATGTAATGTTTTGGAAATGCTAAAAAACTAACGCTTCTCACATATATTTTTTAAAAATTATCTCGATTTTCAAAACTAGCTATTAAGGGGTTTTGATTTACATTTCTAAATAACCAAAATACTAAATACAAACAACGCCTGCGCTAAATAGTATGGTAAAAATATTAACCAAACTATTGCTTTTCCTTTCATGAATTCTTTGCAACCAAACGTGTATAAAAACAGTGAACTATCAGATAATATAAAAAGTACTGCTGCTGCAAGCGAAAAACATCCTGCTACATTTCCGTTTATTGATAAATTAAGCGTTGCTAGTAGTAATGCGCTTAGAATTGAACCATAACCCAATATTAAAGGGAAGTTTTTTCCAAAATTTACTACTTTTACTTTGTTTATAATAAAATATAGTAACGGAATTAATATTATAACTGGCAAAAGATAATAATTAAAACTACCAATGGAAAAGAACACAATGCAATATAAAACATGACCTAAAAGAAACGAGGCTCCGCCTATTGCCGAAAAAAGATCCTTGTATTCGAAAGCCACATAATGTGGGAGTGCTAGTATTACATCACCACATAGCGCAAGTATAAGTGCCATAATTAGCATTGAACCAGCAAAGGTGGGATTAAACGCACCTCGCGAAAATGCAGCAATAACTCCTGCTAGACAAAAAGAAAAGGAACTTAAGAATTTAAAAACAAATCCGCTCTTTGCGTTAGCCTTTTTTACAAAGATTAACCGTACTAATATGATTAGAATTGAGATTGAACTTATTATAAGCGTTAAAATCATCCCAATTTTATCAATTTTTTCTAGATCCATGTTTTTTCCTCCGTATAAACAAATACTTTTAGAAAGTCCTACCCTTTTAGATAAGATTAAGATTACGTAGCTATCTACTCAAAATTACATGAGATTATTGGACGACCAAAGAAATAATGGTGCTGACATATAAGTTTCCTTTTTCTATTTTATCGCTGTCCGATATAATTGGCATCTAATGATGTCGACCTTCTTAACATAATGGAGCATTTTTTTCTAAAGTACTACTCTAATCAATCATTGTACATTATAAAGAAACCTTGTTTTTGGTTTTTCAGTATACTAGTGTAATCGAAATCTAATATGTACATTCCTGCTAAAAATTATATTGATCTTTTCTAAAAAAGGTCGACTAGTATTAAATCATCTAAATACTTGAAAACCAATTCGGGGTATATTAGGAGAGTATGGAGTAGTGAGACCGTAAGACTATCTAAAAAAACAGGCACTTATTTAATCAAATTTCTAACACAAGGATCTAAAATATTCTCATCAATGCCCTAAATTGAAATAACATTTAATTACTCTGTATCTAAGTAAGTCATCTTGATATATATTTACGCTACTCAACTTGACACCATAAAAAATTTTAATTCTATTTTACATCATAAAAGTGGCTCAGAAGAGTATACACAAATAATTAAATTGTTTTACACCAATGGCATGCGGATTGCTCTCTTCTCGTCATAGTTGTTTTTTAGGAAATAAAAGAAATAACTAGTTAATGCTTTTCCAATGCTTTAGCATATTAATTTAGCGATCTAGTTTTACATAGCTCTTTTAAGACTATCTAAGTCTAAAAAAACACGCATTGTAAAATTTTAATGCCGCTTACTTATCACGCTTATCTAAAGTATTGGTTGCATTTATTAAGAGGAGTATCTTACCATTATTGTTACAGTAGGTATCTAAAGTTTTAGATCAATTGCCTAGTTTTTCTAGCCCGTCACGGTGGATAAAAGATATAATATTTTTTCTACTATACGTGGCTGTGATGGGAATGCCATATGCCCTACGCTCCCTTCATCATTTGGAATGCTCGTATCCCTTTCAAAGATAATTACTCGTGGATCTGTTTCAGAAAGTCCACAAATCCCACTGTAGAGTGGAACAATGCCATCTCCTTTCGTCTGTCGTATATCCTTTTCTTCAACATATTCACCATTTTCATAGCACACTGTTACAATCGTGCTGTGACCTATGCCCTGCATATAATAGGAATTTACTAGAGATGTAATGTGATCACCGTTTTCTAAAAACATTTTGCTACTAAATTCAGGGAGAGTTGCAAACATAGGCTTAGGGTCACCAGATTCCTTTACTCCCCATTTCGTAGATGATGAATAAAATTCCATTGTGCTTGAATAATCAAGATAGGAACCGTCAACCATTAAAGCAGTTTCTCCACTGCTAAATTGATTTGATTTGTTAAATCTCTCTATGGGCAATAATTCATATGTAGATGGAAAATTCACACCAAACGGTAGTGTCAAAAACGAGTTTGGTAGTCTTGAAGTTTCCATGTATTTTGGCATTTCTAACGATCCTAAATAGGGAGTCCCCATTGAGATATATAAAGAACAAATGTCTCTGTTTGCTTTGCTACGAGCAAAGAATTGGCTGGCAAGAATGCCACCCATACTGTGAGCAATTATTTTTACATCCGTAAATCCTCGCTCTTTAATAAATTTTTCTAGTTTAGCGGCTTCTACACTGTTCGACCGACGCCAGTCGTATTGGTAAACTAGCACTGTTTGATCGGAGCCCTCATACGCTTTTTCTACTTCCTTAGCAAGTCCGCCAATAACGGTTGGTGAAAGACCGACCAGAGGTATTTTAGCTATTTCAGTAAGATTTACTGCATATTTCCATTTCTCAATTACGTTATCATATACAGGTGGAACTAGTTTTTCTGACATTTCGTTTGCAGGTTCACCATTTTCATTAAAAAACATAACCTTTTCACGGAGACCTTTAAGAAAAGCAATTAAATCATCTCCATCCTCGGCAGCCCAACCTATCGTATTACTTTCTGGCTCATAAAGAACACTACCTTGAATTCCAGGTAGTATGATTATGGCTTCATTTTTTTCTTCCTCAGTGGCAATACTGAGTAATATGGAAAGTGGTATTGTCAGCACAAGGACTATGACAATTGAAATTACTACCCGCTTCACCTTACACCCCCAAATATCAAAGTGATTATTTCGTAAAGTGCTAATTTAAAAAAAGCATAGCATATCAAGCACTATTTTTCTGCACTTTCTTTTTGCTCGAAATCAGCCCTTATTTTGGCATCGAGAGAAGCAAATATTTCAGTGTTTCTCTTAAGGAAGTCAATTGCTTTTTCCCTGCCTTGTCCAATTTTTTCATCATTATAACTAAACCAAGATCCACTTTTAGATATGTATCCCTTTTCTAATGCACTATCTAGAAGACATCCACAAATAGATATACCTTCACCATAAATCATATCGAACTCAGCTAGTTTGAAAGGAGCGGCTAGCTTATTTTTGACAATTTTCACTTTTGTACGCGATCCTATCACGTTTGCGCCATCCTTAATGACATCACCCTTTCTAACATCAAGTCTTACACTAGCATAAAATTTAAGTGCCTTCCCACCTGGTGTGGTCTCTCCACCACCGCCATAGGCCATACCAACCTTATCTCTCAATTGATTTATAAATACTAAGCATGTATTTGTCCTACTAATAGCCGCTGTCATCTTGCGTAGTGCTTGAGACATTAGCCTTGCTTGAAGTCCAATGTGCGTATCTCCCATATCACCGTCAATCTCAGCCTTTGGAGTAAGTGCTGCAACAGAATCTATAACTATTATATCAATACTTCCAGACTTAACTAGCTCTTCAGCTATATCTAATCCTTGTTCACCGCTGTCTGGTTGTGATACATATAAGGCGTTTAAATCAACACCAAGCTTAGCAGCATATCCAGGATCCAAGGCGTGTTCCGCATCGACAAATGCTGCAATTCCACCCATTTTTTGCGCTTCTGCTACCACGTGCAACGCAATTGTGGTTTTTCCTGACGATTCTGGGCCAAATATTTCAACAACGCGACCTCTTGGCAATCCACCAATACCTATCGCTTTATCTATAACAAAACAGCCCGTAGGTATTACGTCTACTACTAGACGGTCCTCGCTGTTTAATTTCATGATTGCACCTTTGCCAAAATCTTTCTCAATTTTTGCAAGGACATCAGATAACGCTTTCTTTTTTTGCTCTTCAGTTGTTAATCTCTCGATTTTTTTGTCATCAGCAGCTGTTTTTGATTTCTTGTTTTCGTTTTCCATAGAATACTCCTTATTTAATAATACTTTGCTATATGTTTTAGTGCATAAAACAGAGCGCAGTTTTTTGCTTTATTTCTTACCGTAAATCTATCCCCGATAAAAACATTACGATAGACATCCGTGTGGTTTGCACTCACTACTGCAATGCAGACCATGCCCACAGGCTTAGCCTCACTTCCTCCACCAGGTCCAGCAATGCCAGTGCTAGAAATACCAATATCCACCATAGGTCCTATAAGTCCAGCCGCCATCTCAATTGCAGTGTCTTCGCTAACGGCTCCCTTTCTTGCTACAGTTTCTTCAGATACACCGAGTCTGTCAAACTTAGAATTGTTAGAATAACTTACAATTCCTTCATAAAAAACTAGTGAGGCACCAGCTATATCAGTAATGGCTGAGGCAATCATTCCGCCAGTACAGCTTTCGGCTACTGCTAGTCTTATCCCCAATTCTTCACTTGTCTTGACAAGCGTTTCTGCTAAGGCATTTTCGCCGTCACCATACATAATTTCGTTAAGTGCACATATAATTTCATCAGCTAGATCTTCGTTAACGTTAACAAATGTTAACCTATAGTCCCAATCGATACCCGCAAGCTCATAAGCGCAGTCGGGAAAGCATTCAGCTATTTTCTCTTTGATATCACTTTCCGCAGCACATACTCTTATTACTAAATCCATGGCTATCGTCACCTACCTTAAATAACTTTACCATTTAAATTAAACCCAGTATTCAAAATCTTAACTTGGTAGTATTCACCTATTTCCAGTTTGCGCTCAGATGTAAAATATACATTAGTGTCAACTTCAGGGGCGTTTTGCTCATTACGACCTATATATTCTTTTCTCACGACATCGTAATTTTCGCACAACACTGAAATTGCCTTATTTTTGTAGCGTTTATGCTTTTCTTCTATTATACCACTTTGGAGTCGAGATAGCTCAAAAGAACGTTGCTTCATTGTTTTTTTTGAGATTTGTCCAGGCATTTTCGCTGCAGGAGTGTTTTCCTCTCTAGAATACTCGAAAAAACCTGCATAGTCTATCATCCCATCGGTAATTAAGTTTCTTAAAGTATTGAATTCAGCCTCATTTTCTGATGGAAATCCTACTATAAAAGTAGAACGTATAGCAATCTCTGGATTTTGCATTCGAATTTTATTTATAAGCTTATAAATTGCTTGATTATTAGAGCGACGATTCATGCGCTTTAGTATTGCATCATCGGCGTGTTGGAGTGGAATATCAATGTATTTTGCGATTCCATTCTCGGTTGAAATCATGTCTAGCAATCCATCATCAATTAATTCTGGATAGGCATACATTAGTCTAATTTTACTAAATCCTATAGTTAAAAATTCTTTTAGCAAGTTCTTCAATCCATAATTTTTAGAAAGGTCGCTACCATATCTGGTGATGTCTTGAGCTACTAGTATCAACTCCTTAACACCACGATCATGTAGATTGCTTGCTTCTTTTATAAGACTATCAATCGGCTCTGATCGATATCTACCGCGAATTGATGGAATTGCACAATATGAGCAACAATTATTGCAACCTTCGGCAATCTTTATATACGCATAATGTTTAGGTGTAGTAAGAATTCTTCCTTTATCATATGGAACAAATTCGTCACCCGTTATGACCCTATTATCACTAGATTCAATTAATTTGACTATGTCATGATATTTATTGATACCAATAAAAACATCAACCTCTGGAATTTCTTTTGCTAATTCTTCACCATAGCGTTCGGCAAGACAGCCTGTAACTATTATTTTTTTACCAAAACTTTTTTTATAATCGATAAATTCGAGTATTGTGTCTATGCTTTCCTTTTTAGCCATCTTAATGAACGCACAGGTGTTAATAAGTATATAATCAGCGTCTCTAGGATCGTTTACTATCAAGTATCCAGCTTGAGACAATGAGTACAATATGTTTTCAGAATCCATGCGGTTTTTATCACAACCTAGAGATACCATTCCTATTCGTTTGCTGTTCATTGGGCATCCTCTACTGCACCATAAATATTGACAAATTCATCATATGTAATCAGCACATCGCGTGGTTTATTTCCATTTTCACGATCAAGATAACCTTTTTTTGACATGATATCTATCATTTTCTTTGCTCTTATGTAACTTATAGAAAATGATGTCATTGCACTGTTTGTTGATGCTTTACCGCTCATAATAAAATTGTGTAGTAGCCTCTTAAATATCGGATCGCTTTCAGTACTCGTAGCTTGAATATTGCTTTCATCAGCAGGAACGCTTGCTGGAGTGTTTACAGTTACAGTATCAGAGGAATCAGCTCCTGACCAAAATCGAATCGCCTTTTCTAATTCATCATCAAACACTGCCTCGTTATTTCTTTTTATAAATTCACACACTGCATTGATTTCCTCATCAGAAACAAAAGCACCCTGCATGTGCACAATGTCAACATTGCTCTTGTAGAGCATATCACCACGCCCTATCAGGTTTTCAGCACCAGCGTCATCTAATATTATCCTGCTGTCTAAATTTTTGTTAACTTGAAATGCAACTCGGTGAACTATATTTGCAGATATTAAGCCGCTGACAATCTTTGCCATAGGACGTTGTGTGGCTAGAACAACATGAATGCCAGCAGCTCTACCTACCTGAGCTAGTCTTGAAAAATACACATCGGCTTCCCCCTTACTAGTTAGAACAATCTCCGCTAATTCATCAACAAATAGAATAATTCTAGGTAGTTTAGGTTCATTCTCCTTTCTAGGTCTTGCATTGTATTCATCAATAGCTCTATATCCAGCTTCTTCAATGGCCTTATATCGTTTTTCCATTTCATTTATCAACCACTTGATTGCTGAAAGCGATTGATCAATTTCTATAATCGCTGAACGTGTAAGCATGTGTGGTAGCATTGCATAACTTCTAAATTCTACACGCTTTGGATCAATGATTAAGAAACGCACGTCCTCTGGAGAATGCTTATAAAGTATGCTAAGAAGCATGCTGTTCATAAAAACACTCTTTCCAGTGCCTGTAGCACCTGCAACTATTAGGTGACTTGTCTGTTTAAGGTTAGCAATGCACGCCTCGCCATCAATATCCTTGCCTAATGCAAATGTAATACCGCCATTATCGCTTTCAAATTTTGTACTACTCAATATAGATTTAAGTCCGACAATGTCTGAACGAGCGTTAGTAAATAACAATCCTACTGCATCTTTGCCTTTGATCGGTGCCTCAACTACCAATACTTGTACTGCAAGACGCATTTTTAGTGAATTAATAATGAGATCCGATTTTATTTTTGATACATGCTGTGCATTTGTTAATCGCAACTCATAGCGCGTAAACACTGGCCCTTTTGTAGCCGTAATAACAGTTGCTGGAATGCCAGCAATAGAGAGCTCATCTTCTAATCGCTGAGACATGCTAGCGTAATCGACTGGAATAGTTTGAGCATCTGTAGGATAGGTGCGAAATAGGGATAGTGGAGGCTTAATATATTTACGCTTGCTAACTAGCGGTGGGGCCAAAACAATGGAGCTTTCATTAACACTAATAGTCCTAGTGGTAACATCCATACGATTATTTATAGTTTGCGTGCTTGAACTGAACGGACTCTTATCTGTCTTTTCTATGGGTTTTGAGTTTAAGCTTGCATATGTATCTATCTTTTCGTTTACAAACTTGATTGGATTAGTGGTAGTATTTAAATCGTTATTGATATAGCTCTCTTTGTTTTTAAAATCAATTTTTTCATTATTATTAGCATTCAATGCTGTATTATTTTCAGTAGCAGTATCTCCTATAGTAGGAGAGGCTGTAAATAATTTTGCAAGATTTCTTTCAATTAGTGCTTGACGTCCTTGGTTCGTATAAAAATCTGGCTCAGTTTTCTCTTCTACCTTTTGCGTTACAGTTTTGAGATCATTAATAATACCAAATTTTTTGGCGTGAACGCCATTACTTGATTCACCAAAAACATCATCAACACTTCTTCCGTGCTTGTAATGCATTTCTGGGGCAATGCTTACATCCTGTCTTTTTTCATAGTATTTAATAAATGGAGTCTTTCCACCCGTCATTTCATATCCATCCGCTTGGATTTCATCAGTGTGGAAATTGAGCTGAGAGGTGTAGAAGTCTGTTTTTTTGCTTTTAGCTCTTTTGCTTTGCGATCTAGGCTTAGGACTCGAATTGCGGCGTAAATCTTGAATAAATGGAAGTATTATCCAAAGGGCAACGGTTGCTGTTGTAAGAAAAAGAATAGCGAGCAGTAATACATAGGACTTGGCTACAATAAGTAATAATGGTGCTGTAACAAGAGATATAAGCATGCCACCCACAGTTTCATAGCCAAACAGCGGTTGAATAACATAACTCTCAGTCCCTTCAATTAAATTCTTTGCTAACATAACATGTAACGTTGCGACAAAAAGAAAAAAAAGTATAATAAAAAGCACTATGTTCTTTTGTTTAACTACTGGTGACTTTCCCAAAACATTCAACATCCCAGTTATCGTCAGAATTGGAATATAAGAACAGAGTGCCCATCCAAAAAAACCTACCAACCCAGTGCGTACAGTGCCTATGAACATTAGGATAGTGAGCAAAATTGCTGTTATCAAAAGAATCACTCCTGTGACTCTCTTGTTAGAATAAAATGCTCCTCTATTATTTGCCATTTTTTCTCCGTTTGCGTTGAAGTTGTTGCTAACTCGTTTTTCCATTCCTAATTCTCGTGTTGTGTCCTCTTGACATATTATTAATTGTATATTGTTTTTCTCTATATTATTCAAATTAGAGCTTCATCTTTTACACAATTTGCATATATATTAGTTTTTTGCGTTTAAACTTTTCTTGTAATTTGTTTTTTACGTTTAAGTTTTTTTCTTACTTATCTATCTAAGTCTTCTTTTTTTCATTATCATTAGAAAGCATTTCAGATAGTTCATAACCTAACTTTTTTGACTCACCATACTGTCTTTTAAAATTTTCTTTATTTTTTTCAATATAGCGCAGATAAGTTTCTTTTGAAGTCATACCTACTTTAATACATGAGCTAACGAAAAAATGCAAAATGTCTATCAATTCCTCTTTAACATTATCATAATTGATTTCTTTTTTGTTCTTCCACCACTTAAAGTTTACCTCATCTAATAATTCTGAAAGTTCGGAAAGCATAGCAAGAACTTCTTTTTGTATCCATTCATCAGGAGTTATTCCTTCTAATCCTCGCTTTTCAACAATTTCATTATCGAATCTTTTTTGCAATTCAAAAATCACATCAAACTTATCGTGTATTTCAGACATTTATGTTGCTTTCCTCTTTTTGACCAGTTTTGAAAATCTTTAATAAATCGACATCCTCGTCTAGCTTAGGGCCAACGTACGCTGCGGCCACCTTGTCAAAATCAAACAAATGCGCAATTGACTCATTGACCTCATCTATTGTGACATTACTAATAAGTTTCAATTCGTCTTTAAAATTGAATTTTTTACTATATATTATCTCTTTAATTCCAGCTACTTTCATAATTGTTTTTGAACTTTCATAACCAAAAATCAATCCTGTTTTAAATTGCTCCCTGCCTCGTATCAATTCCTTTTCAGTTATACCATCTCTTTTCAATTCTTCAATTACGTTTCTTATCGCATTTGTAGCCTCAACAGCACTATCTGCGCTCGTAGCTAATGCAATAATAAAAACACCATCATTATCGTATTCTAGTGACATCGAATAAATGTCATAAACTAGCCCTAATTCCTCTCTTACAGATTGAAATAATCTAGAAGACATTCCAACACCAAGTACTTCGGATAAAATTGCAATCGGAATACGTCTTTTAGATCGATATGCGTCAGACTGAAAACCAAATGCTATATTAGATTGCTCTAACGGCTTGATTGCTGAAAGAAGTCGACTCTCTTTTATTGGTGGAATGCAATATTTTTCAACCTTGCTTTCTCTAATAGTGAATTGTGAAGCAAAATATTTCTCCGAAAGTTTTTCAACCTCGCTACAATCCACGTTTCCAGCAATGGATATAACTGTATTTTCAGGAATATAGTATCTATCCATATAACTTACAATGTCACTACGTGTAAAAGATGAAACGTTTGCTTTTGTACCAAGAATTGTCCTGCCTATACCAGTATGTCCAAAAAAAGATTCTCCTAAGAGATCGTGGCAAAGATCCTGTGGAGTATCTTCACTAGAGTTAATTTCCTCAATTACTACTTTTTTTTCTTTTTCAATATTCTCGTCTGTGAAACTTGGATTAAAGAATATGTCAGATAGTATTTCCAAGCAAACATCTAGATGCACGCATTGCGCAGTTGTATAATATGCGGTCATCTCTTTGGATGTAAATGCATTTATTTGTGCTCCTATTGACTCAATTTCTTCCGCTATTTCTTTACCAGTTCTGGTTTTTGTGCCCCTAAAGCACATGTGTTCTATGAAATGTGATAACCCATGCTCCTTTTCAGTTTCATACGCACTACCAATGCCAATAAATACACCGACAGTTACACTTTGTGTATGTTTCATTGTGTTTACAACTACTCTTAGTCCATTTGGAAATTTAATATATTTTTTCACATTGCCCATCCTATTGTTAGTATCAAAAATGTCCACTTTTCATCGTGTTTATATACAGTATATATATTCCGACTACCTAATTATTATATATCAATGAGCCTTTTTTCTCAAGTGAAAAAGATATTAATTATGCAAGCGACACAAGCGTGTAGAATGTAAAATGAATTGTCTCATTAACTAAAAATTTCCAAACCACCAGAGAACATATTTTCCCTCGTATATCTCATAGGAATTGTTTTAGCTAAGAATGCACAACATTAGACGATCCAATGTGGAAAAAGTTATCATGTTTAAAACATAAAACAGTTGATCGATACTATAATTTGCTATTTTTAGTATATTTTTAAAAGATGAATATTGCAAGGTTCTATAATTAATCTACAATTTGTGTTTGTTAGTAATCATTATTTCTTGGTTTTTGCAATGTTCTAATTCTAATACAACTATCTCGTTTTTCTCTTTTAAAAGTGGTCCAGGAAGGTATAGCGACTTTTGTGGCCCAATTTTCCAGTACCTGCCTAAATTAAAACCATTAATCCATACATAGCCTTTTGTAAAATGTCTTAACCAAACAAAGCAATCATCTTTTCTTTCTGTGCAAAAACTCCCACGCATAAATTTGGGAAAAGTTTGATCAGAGAGTGAATAATCAACTTTTGTAATATTATCAAGTGGCAGTGTGTAAACCTTAAACATATACAGGATTTGATTATTTAAACGAATTCGCTTTCCACCCTTTGCATCAAACGACTCTGGACCGTAATTGATGCGTCCCATAGCTTCAACAAAAACACTAACAATGTCTCCAGTTTTCAGTGGACCTACATCAATAGCCGTATTTTCGTTGCGATATGAAATCCCTTTGAAGATTTTATTTACACTTACATACGCACGATCGTGTAAACCATCTATTGTTAATTTACTGTTAGGATATTCACCAGTTATTGTATGCTCATAATAAATTATTCCATGATTTTGTCCAAACTTCTCCATGTATTCAACATTTAAAGACGAATGTTGGCTACCTATATTAGATATGTTTTCAATAAGTGATGTAGATTCTGTTAATTTTACAGTTCCAACATGCTGTAGGATAGGTGCGTCAGGTAATGGCATTGTCTTAATATTTTGATGCTCAAAAAGCAGGTTGCGAATAGCGTGATATTTTTTTGTGTATCCGCCATATTCGGTTAATAACGCATCGTAGTCATAGCTTGTTGTTGTGGGAGCGTATTTTTTGTTTAAATTTGCACCGCTCATAAACCCAAAATTTGTTCCACCAGAAAACATATAGAGATTGAAATTCCAGTTGTTAGATAACATATCTTTGATGTCACCAGTTATAAGCTTATAAGGTCTAAAATGATGTATCTTATCGCCCCAATGGTCAAACCAACCGAGCCAATACTCCATACACATCAATGGTCCAGTTTCCTGAAACGTTCTGAGTTTCTTAAATTGAGCTGTAGGGTTAGAACCAAAATTAGCAGTTTTTAATGTGTCTGGCAATGTTCCACCCGATAGCATATCAAAATCTGGGCCATCCGAAGTGAATAAAAGTATGTCAATGCCCAATTCAATTATCAAATTCTTTAAATATGCTAGATATGTTTTATCATTGCCATAAGAGCCATACTCATTCTCAATTTGCATAGCTATTATATTGCCGCCATTTGAAATTTGAAATGGTATTAGTAGTGGGAGAAGAACAGAAAAATAGTCCTTAACATGTTTAAGATAACGCTCGTCAAAGCATCTTATATTTAAATCATTAGTTGCTAAAAGCCACGCTGGTAGTCCACCAAAATCCCACTCTGCACATATATATGGTCCAGGTCGCACAATTACAAACAAATCCAATTCTTGTGCAGTTTTAATGAACTCGACTAAGTCCAGCATTCCTTCAAAATTGAATTTGCCTTTTTGCGGTTCGTGCAAATTCCAGCATACGTATGTCTCAACTGTGTTGAGTCCGCAGGCCTTGAGTTTGCTCAGACGATCTCGCCAATATTGTGGAATTGTGCGAAAATAGTGTATCGCACCTGAGTAAATGTTAAACTTACGATCATTAAGTATAAAATTGTCACCATCTGTTCTTAGCATACTCACACCTACTATAGAATAAATTTTCAAATGCTTTAATCTAAATAAATATATTTTCTATTAACATATTCAAAACAACAAATTTTTGAAAATCATTTAAGTTGAAATAAAAGAATTGAAAACGTTATCTACCTAAAACATACTAACATAGAGAGCACAAGAAAGAAACTGATAATTTGCTTTGAAAGAAATTTATCAAGCTTTGAATTCTTTTTTTTAAGCTAATTGAGACTAAGTAAGGTACTAAAAGCTTTTAATCATGATTTATAGATCATAATACTTATTGCGTCGCACTTTCCAAACTATTAACAGTGCAATTGCCAATGCAACTACTAATGCTAAAACAATAATCCACCAATATACGAACATTGTATCATTTATCGAAGTAATTGCATATACGCCATTTTCGTAGAGTTGGACTGTTATATATCCATCTTTATTTTCAAGCGTTTGTTCTACATATGAACCGTTGTAGAGTGTCAAAACTCTAACCTGCTTTAACTCAGAAAACTTATCACTTAATTTTACTGTTAATTTAGTAGGTGATTCAACTTTTACAATTTCATTATCTGGAGTTGTCAAGGTTGCCTCATATATAGCATCAATATTGCGAATTAATAGGTTTGAATATCCAGTCATGCTATCAACAGTAACTTCATTAATTTTTAAAACAGTGTTCGGATTAATCCCAGAAGCCCATTCAATCGATGCGTCTATTTCCCCAGATACTGAATTCACTGCGATAGTATTTATGATAAGTGTTAGTGTCATAGGTGCAACAGCAAGATAGTTAACATTTTCCTCAGAGAAAACCTCGAGAATATAAATGTCTGGATCTCTAAACCTGTTGTCTACAACTGTACCGTTTCGTCGAAATTTGACAGGAGCACTCCCTGTGGTCCTTGTAGCAATACTATATGCATCACCTGTGTAAACATGCTCTATATGATATTGATCAAGTGTTATTTCTGCTGTCGCTTTTAATATTTCCGCATAGATTATAGGATTGTTAGCTTCGACTTTGTAATTTCTTGTCTGTGACATTTGAACATATGGGATAAGCCCATAAACACCAGCATTTGAGAATCGATCACCAGTGCTGACTTGTACACTAATCATAATAGTTTCGCCGTTTAGATCAATTAGTCCTGCACCAATCCGATTAAGCTGCTCTCCACCATTATATGTAAATTGATATGGAAATTGATGATTATCATCAATATTCACAGTGGCCTGTTCATCCCCAGTCATAAAAAACCACTGCAGTGGTGCTACTATTGGAAGAATATCATATTGAATTGTGTTTAATTCGATTGCATCGTAGGCATCGGCAAACTTGAAATTGATGCTTGAAGGAACTGCTTTTGCAGTATGTGTGCCAGCATCTTTACCACCATACGCACCGTCACTAGAAACAGTTGCATAATTAATGTCATTAAATAATGCAATAGGCGTTGGATACTGGATTTGGTCATTAAAAGCTAGTGATACTTTTCCATCTTCGTTAATGTTTTTCCATGTTAGATCAATTTCTAATGGGACAATATAAAATAAATGTGTATCATTTGAGAGAGAATAATTCCTTAGAACATGAGTGCTTGCAAGTAACGGATCAATAATCGCCTGCGCAACATACGATGGTGATGCTATTTCATCATTGACATCGGTGAATGAGTTTGCATAAATCGGTATTGGAGAAAGTCCATCTATTGTTAGTGTATGTGCTATCATTCTTGGACTGATAGGAGCACCCGTATAAACTAACTCAAGTCGACCATTTGTGAATGTATTACCTGACCAATCAACTGGCATTTCTCGTTTATTGATTAAAAAACTTTTTGTTGCGACACTCTGAGCAAAAATATAATTTGTATCTAACGAATTTACTTGCGCTTTATAACTTTCACCCGTTACATTTGCATCAGTCTGTTCTCCAGATATACTAAGACTTATAGGGATATTGCCCATAAATGGGTCGGTTGCAACTGCACTAGGTATATGTGATTCTCCATCATAGGTAAACGAAATATTGTCCCATTTAACAAATGAAATTTCTCGGGGATTTACGATTGCTCGGATAGTTATTGTTGAATATAGTATTTCGTTATCACTGAAAGTGACTTTGGCTCGATAATATCCACTTTGCGATACCTGGGAAATCCTAATACTATTGCCAGGAATTGCAGATGATGACGTGAAATCAAATTCGCCATTTTGAGTATTTGATCGTGCCCAAATGACACTTAGAATTGTACCAACATCTGCAACAACAGTATAACTAATCCGTTGCTCTTCACTCTCGCCTGCACCTTTTCCGTATGTAATAGTGGCGACTGTTGCGGGATCATGAGATAAATTATTAACTCGAGAAGCAAGTATAAATGAATTCCCTATGGCATATGCTACTTTACTATTGTTTTTATTACCAAAGGCGTAATTAAAGACTATCGATGTAAGGAAAACTACAAGAAACAAAAAGAGAGATGGAAGTAAACGTTTTCTGAACAATTCATTTTTGTGTGAACTGTCAAGTCTGAGCGTTTCCGCATTGTTCATAGGAATACCTCCAATTGATTTTCCCTTTCAAATAGTCAAAACTCAAGTTGCAAAATCTCAACTTCCTTTTAAGTCTATGTAAATATAGTAACACGTTTTTCACATTTAGTCAATATTAATGCATTAAGGCTGCGAGTAGGGAGTGTGTATGTAGCGTGTGTATTAATTTGTGTAAATAGTGAGAGAATAGGTAGTCAGTGACCGATAATATTTAGTTTCGACTGTTTGTTACCTTATTATTGTCAATGCTCCTAATCTAAAATAAATTTTTTAAGTTGATATTTTAAAGGACTTACATTTGAAACGATTATATCGTGAAATTTTTTAAAGCGGTAATGTTTTCTAAATATCTGTAGTTTGAAAACATTAACGTTTATTCCGTGTGGTGCTTAGTAATGTCAATAGTTATATTGTAACTAAGGAATGTATAAGCACCTAAAAATTACAGTTGTTAATTTAAATGTATTCAAGTGGTTAAGCAGTGAAAAAACGATCCATTGCTTCAGTGTTTTTAATCATTTACATTATAGCACTTTTAGTGTATTTAATAAATGACTTAAAAAACAATCTAGACGCTTTCAACACTATTAGGTTATCATATCTACAAGTTAGAAAATGGTTTCCTTATCATTGTATAATTTTTAAGATTATGTCAACACTTAAATTATAGATACAAACTTTATATTATTATGATGAAGTATTGTTATCTAAAATAAAATTGGAGGCTAATTATGAATTTGAAAGAAAGTAGAACATTTTCGAACCTAGTTAACAGCTTTGCTGGTGAATGCATGGCAAGAACTCGCTATGAATTTATAGAATATGGGGCAAGAATGGATGGGCAAAAAGCACTTGCTTCCATTATAGATGGCATAGTGTATAATGAATTCAATCACGCTCGACTCCTGTATTCATATATACAAGGAGCAGATAAGAATACACTAATCAACATTAATGTCAATTCTGGTTATCCATTTAAAGAGAAATGGAATTTGCTAGATAATTTAAAATTTGCATCAGAGGATGAAGAAAATGAGGGTGAACGAATATATCCTGCATTTGCTAAAATAGCAACTGACGAGGGTTTTGATGATATTGCAACTCTTTATCGTAATCTTGCAGAAGTTGAAAAAACACATAGTGCTTTACTCTTAGATCTGTATAAGCAGAGTAAGGACAAGAGTTGCTACAAAAAAACAGCGGTTGTTACTTGGAAGTGTCCCGATTGTGGTTTTCAATTCAATGCCAAAGAAGCCTTTGATGAATGTCCACTATGTCATGCAAAAAAGGAAAGCCTATTAATTAAAGTTTAAAACTCTACTTTAAATAATGTAGATCTACTAAAACTTGGACGCTTTGCATTTTGTACAAGCTCTTAATTATTAATGAAGTAAATAAAACAGTTGTTCTAGATTGCTAAGAGAGTAACTTTTTAGTCCATTATTCAAGATCACTTTTCTATCTATCTTAAAATAAATTAAAATATTTATATAGTGTAAAAGTATAAGCATTTTGTAAAATGCTACTTTAAATATCTTCTAAGAAATGATTAAAGCCCTATGGAGTGCCAAAGGGCTTTAATTTTGAGCTTTTTTATGCAATAATCAACACTAAAATTTCTTATATTTTTAACGTCTAGATCTACGAGAAGATTTAATATTAGGTACGTCATCATTTATTGAGGCAACATCGCTATTTGTGGAAACTGGTGTTTGATCAATGGTTGAGTCGATAGGTGTCGATGGTTGTTCATCTTGTATTATGTTTTCTTGAACGTCTGATGCTATGTCAATCGTTTCGACAGCAACACTTTTTGGCGCATCTTCTTCAATTTGAGGTGAGCTTTCAGCTTGAAGTAGTGTATCCTTTTGGATTTCTAAATTAACTTTCTCAGTAGTTTCTTTTTCTAAAGTGCTTTCTGTTTTAACTGGCTGAACGATCACTGTGTCAGTTGCATTCTTCTTTTTGTCCGATTTGTTTTTCACAGTATCACTAGCGCCTTTCTTTTTATCAGGCGGAGCTACTACTTTGTCATTAGAACTTTTAACATTCTCAGATATGACTGTTTTTTCTTCAATATTTGATTTACTTAGATCAGTTGTACTAATATCAACTTTATCTAAAACAGTTGTAGTATCACTTGCGATTGGTTTTTCTTGAACCGATACACTGTCAATTGAACTTTCAACTAAAGGTGTTGCTGGTTTAGTTGTGTTTGTCACAGCAGTCCATGGGGTCATAACAATAGCATTCATCAAGTCATTTGCCGCACCTGGCTTTGCGAAATAGTAGCCTTGACCATAATCAATTCCAATGTTTTTAATGTATGTAAGAGTATCAATATTTTCTACCCCTTCTGCTACTAATTTAATATTATGACTTTTAGCATAGCTTACCAACATTCCAATAACACCCTTAGTTACCTCACTGCTAATAGATTGATTTATAAATCCTCGTGATAACTTAATCATGTTAACTGGTATTGCCTCTAATGTTTGGAATGAAGAATTGCTAAAATTATCAATCGTTATAAGGAATCCTATTTCGCTTAACTTCTTAATATTTTCGGTTAATGCGGGATCAACATTTGTTTCAATAGTTGATTGTATTATTTCAAACGCAAAATCGGCTGGTAAAATCTTGGTCTTTTTCACTAGACGCCTTAATTCCTCAGTTAATTGTGGATTAATTAATTGCTTTGGTGATAGATTTGTAGATAATGTAAATTTGAAATCAGGATATTGTGCTTGCCACAACTGATGTTGCTTAAACAATTGTTCAATTGCCCAAACACCTACCCAGTTTATATCGCCAGTGTGCTCCATTACACTTAGGAATGTGCTTGGAGGTAATACACCTTTGTCTTTATGTTTCCATCTAAGTAAGGATTCAGCAGATGCTACTTCTAATGATTCAAGGTTTACAATAGGTTGATAATACAAAGTAAAATCTTTGTTATCAATAGCTTCTTTAATCTCAAGAAAGCTTTTATACTCATCACTTTCTTGATTTGTTAGTGAAATATCGTAGAACGCATATTGATTCATTCCTTTGCGTTTTGCGGCAACTACTGCAAGCTGTAGATTCTGTTTGATTACATCTATGTCTTTACCGCCACCTGGATATGTAACAACACCAATATTGACATCAAAGTCAACTCTTAACATTCCTGCAATTAATATGCTCTTCTGGAGTTCCCGTATTATTGTGCGACACATATTATCGAGATTTGCAGCTACAATAAACTTTGGTGTTCTATGAGACACATAAACAATGTCATCACCTTGCTGTGCAATCTTGACATTTATACCGAGCACTGACCTAATTTTAGAAAACAGTTGCTCAAGAGCGGTTCCGTATTGTATACTCCCGATATTTTTCAATATCGTTGGGCTATCAAATATGTCGATTCTAAACAACAAAAGATTTACCTTCTTATTAGATTCAATATATTTGCCCAAAGTATTGAAAAACTCATCAGCACCTAGAGTGCCTTCCTTTTCTCGCTCTTCAGCCCACTTACGTCTAGCTTTGACTATTGATCGCATTACTAGAATCCCTATTGCTATAGTTGCTATAACTATTAGTATAAGGAAAAAGACAGCCGTGCTGTTTTCTACTGCTGATACTGTAAAGTATTCATTCATACAATATACCTCTTATTGTTTCTTCTGAATATTCATCGGTTTTGAGATTTGTTTTTCTGTCGATTAATATTTCTTTGAGTAACCTAAACCACTTGTAGGAGCGTGTTTTTTTATATCATTAATTATCCTAAAAATTTAAGCATCAGTCAAGGAACCCCCTGAATTATCTTACCAGCTCAATGCTTCAGTCCTTGTAGACAATTAATACATTACATTCGAACTAAAAATTGATACTTATTATTTAGTGTTTGCATATTCGCTCCACTAAAGTTTAAGTCTTTTTTCCTACTAGTTAATATGTGCTGTATATTTGTCTTATCTACACAAATTAACTAATATATTTGTTAGCTAGTAGAATACAAAAACAAAAATTTAGACATCGTAATTTAAAGCTATGGTTTCTATCATCGAAGTATTTACTACGAATTCTAAAACAATTCACTTACTTAACTAAGTCGATATCCCATTTTCTGGAAGATTTTCATCTCGCTTTTTTGTTTCTTGTTTATTGTAAAGCTTTACGGTTTTATCTATTGATCATACTAAATTACATAGTTTCGACTTTTATCAGTTTTCAGCCTCTATGTTTTCGTCTTTGAGCTCAGGTTTTTCATCATTACTTGTTAATCCTATTAATTTCATTGCCTCTTGCTCTTCCACAGCGCGACCTACATAATAACCTTGTATTATATCGCAGTTAAGCTCTCTTAGCGTCTCGGCTTGCTCCTTTGTCTCAACGCCTTCAGCAATGCTGTGCAGTTTTAAATGGCTTGCTGACTGAGAAATGATTTCAACTATCATCTTGCTGTAACCATTATAGTTTATGTCTCTAACAAATTCACGATCAATTTTAATCGTGCTGATTGGTAATTTCTTAAGATAAAGCATTGATGAATAAACAGTCCCAAAGTCATCTAGATGTATATCCACACCTTCTGTGTTAATAGTTTTAAGAATTCTGATTACTCTGTTATAATTAGATATAAGGAACGATTCGGTAATTTCTACGGCTATACTATGAGGCTTAAGCGCAAAGTGTCTATAGAAATGCAAGAATGTTGAAACAAACCCGTCTTGCATTAATTGAACAGGAGAAATGTTCATTGCAACGATGACGCCTGAACCTTCGATTTTCTTTGCAAATCCCATTGCAGTTTTATAAACGAAGTTGCCAAGCTCAATTATACTTCCATTACGCTCAGCGTGTTCAATAAAATCGATAATTGGCATATTCATTTTTTCTCTTGGTCTTGTCAATGCTTCAAAACCAACAATCTTGCGCTGATGTAGATTATATTGTGGTTGATAATGTAATGTTAGCATGTTCTTTTCTATAAGATCAATAACAGCAGTTCTATCCTCATAAATGCGTGACTCGCCTTGCATAAGCGCATCGTAGAATCCAACAATTGCTCGTGAATCCGATTCAATTGCAGCATTTAATGCAACTTGTGCCTGGTAGAGCATGGTATCTAGATCAGCTCGATCCCTAGCAAGAACTGGTTTGCAGTAACCACCCTTGAACTCTAAAATCAAAAATTGTGTATCTACTCTTATAGGTGCGCTTATAAGATTTGTGCATTTATCAGTTTCACTAGTTAAGAATTTAGTTACGGAGGTAGACTTTGTAAATATAATGAATCGCATATCACCAGATTGATAGACCATTCCATTAAATATTCCATTCAATCTTTTTGCAAAATTTACCTTTAATTGGTTGTAGAATGATTGTCCAAACATGACCTTGTATTTTTCCACATCCATAATGTCAATGTACTCAAAGCAGAATTGTTCATTTGGAACTTCAATACACAACTTGTTGTAATCAACATCTAATTGTTTTAGATTTGGTAGTTGTGTTAAATAATCACAGTTAGAAAGATATTTTGCTTCAAGGTACGCAGTAGTCATATCAGTTGCATCTGTGCCAAGTAGTCGATACCCATATAGTGTTTGCGTTGACAAAAATCTAATATATTTAACTTCCCCTTGTTTGTTTGGCATTCTTAGTATTATATCATCGCTTCCAAAGTTGTTTGGCACACCAAGTTCATTAAGCATCAATGTGCTTGCCGTGCTTTTTAGTGCAAACTCGCGAGCAAATTTCCTGTTCCTGCCAAGTATAGTACCAGCATTGGTTACGAAAATACTGTATTTGCCCTTTGAAATACTAGTGTTTACGAATTTCCTACTTATTAAAATATACATTACTAGAATCAAAACAGATCCTAGAAATGAAACACTTGTGATCAATATAACAAAAACTAAAGACCTAATGTTTTCAGCATTAAGCTCTGTTGCAATCTTTCCGCTTGCTAAATATCCTGTTAAGCAATATGGCGCGCCGTTTGCGCTTAGTTCTTGTTTAACTAAAAATGATGGAACCCCTTCAATAGATAATTCTAAATTTTGATTATCCTTAACATCACCATATTTGAATTTTGAAAAAACTCTTTTTTCTTTTGTGTTCGAATACAAATAGTCGTATTTGTCTCTAAATTCTGGGACTGTTGATGCAATTATTACTCCTTGATCGTCAGTAAATACTACATTGTCAAGGTCTAATGTTGCCATTCTTTCGTTGAATCTAGATAATTCCTGATAAAGAACAATATATTCGTCTGTTACCCTTATTGATGGTTTCGAAAAAACGATGAAATCCTTATTAAATGTTACTTTATCATCCTTTCTTAAGTATGACAAAAATCTCACTGGTTGATCATACTCATTTTTTAATTCATTTCCTGTTAGTCTAGCATATATTTCACCGTTCATCGCTCTAGGATCAATAGGTGTTGAGCTGTTAACAAATTGAGTTATTTCTTTTCGAGAAAAACGACCTATGGCATAAAAACCATCAGGAATTTGCATATGCTCCGATACGTTAATTGTTTCCAAAAGTTTAAAAGTTTCATCAATGCTTTTATCTAGTCTTTCTCCTATGCTTTCTAGCTCTGTATCGTATATTCTTAGATATTTTTCTTTTATGTTACTCCGAAAATTAATTGTATACACAATCGATATCGCAATAATGGCAACAAGAACAGAAGTTACTAGCAGAGTAAACCTAAATAAGTATCTTTTCACTATAAATTCTCCTTGTCAACCGCATTTTCAAACTGAGGATTAACGCTCAAACTACTGACAACCACTCGTCAAAATTTCCTCATTCACCTTTTTGTGTCTTTTATATTTGATATTAACTAATAATTCAAGATTTCACAATTCCATAAAACATCACAATACAACAAAAAAAACACTCACAATTCTAATTTTCCACTGACACTAAACGTATTGTTTTCATCAAACGAACATTAATACATACTCTCAAACGTTTGATTAAATTTATTTGAATTATTACTAGTCTTCAACTTTATCTTGCTTGATAGCTTTTTTAAGAGCATAGGTAATATATGTGTTTTTTCCACTGTGCTTTGCTTCAATCATTGCCAAACTAGCTTTGTCTAGTAGTTCACTGTGTGTCTTTGCGTGATCTGGAAAGAACGCAACCCCTGCACTTGCCGTTATCATAAAACCATCATTTTCAAGCGTAAATCCATTGTATATGGATGAAAGAATACTGGTCGTTTTCTTAATAGCGTGGTTTTTGCTTGGTAAATCTTTAACTAGAACGACAAATTCATCACCGCTTATTCTGCCTATTATGTCGGAAGATCGAAAAAGTGCAGAAACATCCTTAACTACCTTTGTCAGCACCCTGTCACCACAAAAATGACCAAAATTCGCATTAATATATCTAAAGTTATCAATATTGAAAACTATTAGAGCATACATTACACCCTCTTGAGCGTTTTCTAATATTTCTGTTATTTTCTTTTGTGCTAATTCCTTACTATATGCACCTGTTAGTGGATCGCTACTCTCTTCTGTATACAGTCTATCACTCTCTCTCACCGAGTCATCAATGTCAATAATTTTACCAATGAGACGCGCTGGCTTGTTGTCATTGCCAAAAAGTGTAGTTGATGTCAACTTACACCAAGCGAAGCTATTATCTAATCGTCTAACACGCATTTCGCATTCATTATTTACTTCAAGACTACGGCTGATTGCATAAAGTTTATGTGTGTCACCAGAATGAACAGCACTGTCCGCTTGAGTAAATAAAACATCTAAATCTGTGCTAGATGGCACTTCGTATCCAAACTGCCGTTTAAATTGACTGTTTAGAAAAAGCACCTTTTCTATCAGATTATATTCAAAAACGATCGCATCAGATTGCTCTGCAATTATTCTATATCTTTCTGCCTCTGTATTGTTTTTGTTTTCAAGTTCTTTAACTGTAGAAACATCAATGACTAAGCATTTAACGATTACATGTGAGTTTGTGTTTTCATCCTCTGAATGCTTAAGTCGTAATCTATAACTTGCAAAAATAATGACGGGAATAACATTATTCCCATTGACAATTATGCGACAGTTTAGTGTAATATGTTTTGAAATGTTAAATCCGCGTTTAAGTTCACTCAAAACTCGCTCTCGGTTTTCGGCAACTACCATGTTTAAGAAACTACCACTAAATGCCAGCATAAAGTCTGAACCAACAATACCAACATAACGCAAAAATTGCGGTGAGCAATCTCTAATTGTCAAATTTTTATCTAAATAAAATTCGATATTGCCACCAGGCATATAGTCATATAAGCTGTCAAGAACTGGTGTTTTGAATTGTGATTTATAAGAAATAATTAGAAACACAAACGACACGAGCATAGCAACTACAGAAACAGCAGGCAGCATACTTAAAATCGGGTCGCTTATCAAAGCAATAACAAATGAGCAGACGGCAAAAAGAATTGCAATTATTTGAGAAAAAATTAGATATTTATATTTTTTTGCCATAGTAAAATTCCTTTGAAGTCACACACACAAGTGGCTAAAACACAGACGTGCATTCGGCCTGCACAAAAACTATCGGTGCGTAAATCACTTATTTATGTATTATAATAGCACATTTTTAACATTTTTGCAAAGATTTGATTTGATTTTTATGCGAAGTTGGGAGTGTATATTAATTTGTGAATCTGGGAGGAGGAGGTATAATAAAAACACAAATTAGGAGGACACCAAAATGAAAAAAAAACTAACAAAAAAAGATGAGTTAATGAGAGAAGCAGGGTTATAATAGGCCAGTTGGCACAGTCGGATGGAATAAAAACTATAGATGGAACACACCAATTAACAGCTGTGTTGATTGAGCAAACTCTAGAGAGAATACTTGAAGTGAAAAATATAGGATAAATAACGAATTTTAGGTAAAAAACACCAGAAAGATTGCATTTTACGAGGCTCTAGTACTCTTAAAATTTTTTAACTGTCAAAGATGGGATTAAACCTCCTCCTCCCAGATTTACACAAATTAATATACACTCCCTTTAAAAGACGATATTTCCTTTCTTAGGAAACAAACTAGTCTTCTCTTCAACAAAAAGCATGCCTAAATATTACTGCGTGCTTGTTTTACAGCCTACAGTTACAGTTCACACCCCATATGGGAAAACATAATTATTGTCCGTCCGCTGCATGATATTTTGGAAAATGCCTGTGCTGTATCGGATAAGCTCACAAAATAATCGTTTCAAATGTCAGAA
>JAITQU010000034.1 GCA_031288735.1 Christensenellaceae bacterium | reverse complement strand
CTGCTTCTCTCATTAACTCATCTTTTTTTGTTAGCTTTTTTTTCATTTTGGTGTCCTCCTAATTTGTGTTTATATTATACCTCCTCCTCCCCGATTTACACAAATTAATATACACTCCCTTTAAATTATAATTTCTCCCGTTCTTTTTCCTCAGCAATTACACTAAATCTGTTTCCTAGCTGACTACCTGTGTAATATATGTTTAAAAGATAATCAGGTTCGCATGTGAAAAGACCTAACCTTAATTGCTTTGCCGTTTCTTCTAATACTTCTAAACTTTTTTTTAGATATGGATTTATAATCTCTAATATCTTGTCAATAGCTTCAAATGTTATTTCCTTTATACGTTTGGCATAATGTTCGTCAGTTTTGTAGTATTTTTTCATGCAAAACACATTAACACATTTAAGAGCAACATGTGTTTTAACATATATGTTGTCATCATTTAGTAGGGATAAAATATATTGTGTTGAATTGTCGTTTTTTAGTATTCCATCGTAAAACAAGTCTCTTAATTTGCCGAACATTCTATTGTATTTTCTGACATTCTGGTGGATAAAGAGTGATTCTTCAAATTCAATTATATGTAATCGATATGATTTATAATAATTATATTCCATTTTTAGTTACCTCCAAATTTAAATTGAATTAATAGTATATTTAAATTAAATTAAAAAACTTTGTATGATTTCTTGTATTTTAACTCAAGTGTGTTAAATCGCTTAATACTTATTCTTTTAGTTTTATTAACAGGGAAACTATGAGTTATTGAATAATATCATAGCTTTGCCTAGTTGGAACTATTAAAGTCTTGTGTTAATAATTTATAGCCAGTTTCTTTAAAGTTTTCATTATTAAGCCTTGAATTATCGTTTTAAAGACTTATATTTGTTAATTTTGCGTTTTTGTTTCGTTTTCCTACCATTTTGTTATTTTAAGGTGTTCAAAATTAATAGTTCATTTCGCTATAATGTTAAATTCAAATTGCTAGATTTTAATTAATTACACTTATAACCAATTCATCAATGCTCTAAATAAAATATCCACACCACGATAAAATTGTTCATCAAAAGTCTTGCCTCGTAAAAACACTCTAAAAACTACTCCTTCATCATTTTTTTTTGAAGAATAATAATTGCTGATTTTGCGATGCGTTTCTGGCTCTAGTTCAATAACAAATTGATTGACTTGTTCTTTAGTAAAGCCAGAATGACGCATTTGATTTTGTTCAATAATATGGTGCGTTTCAGTGGTCTTTCTTGTTTGACACTTAGTATTATGCACTAATACAAAATGGCTTAGCGAAATATTTACATTTGCTGCAATAAAGTATGTGTGAAACTCAGCAACTTCAAAATTGTAGACATTTACCGGCGACTCTAAAATAATATGTTCAATAAGCTCAAGTACAAGCAGTTGTCCATTAACGGTAACTAGGATATCGCCAGCTTTTAGAAACTTTGCTTCTAGCCATCCAAGATTTACTGTGTAAAATGGGTGAGTTGGTGTTGTTGTTATTTCTTGACCATCACTAATTTTTAGTTTAGTTAGCACATCAGTCGAGTTTTTGAATAATTGAACAACAGGCTTAAGTCCGATTTCTCCAGTTAGCTCATCATATGCATACACTATTGTGTCGAGTCCTACGAGTTCTATACCTAAAGCACCTTTACTTGTTAGCACGCCAGTTCCTTCAATAAAGCACATTCCACCAGAGAAAAGTTTATGTATTACTGCGCCTGTAACAAAACCTATTGCACCTGAAGTCGCAATTTCTTGAGGACTGCCACCATCAATAGCAGTAATAGCGGCATCTGTGCCACCATTGATTAAACCAGCACCTAACCAACCAACTCCAGGAATCACTGACAGCATTCCAGACGCTGCCATAACACCTACTTTTGCATAGTTAATTGTTGCAAGATTTTTCTCCTGAAAAACTATCTGTTGCAACATTTCCATGCCAGCATTTACAACGGCACCAGAGATATATGGCGAAGCTGGAGTGCAATATGCCTTAGCTATCAATACTGTGGTAACAACGCTAGCAACCACAATAGTTGCGCTCAATACCCTTTTCCAATTTTTGTTCCACCAAGATTTATTACCACTTTCATCACTTCTGTTAATTGGGTCATTTTGGCAGTAAGTATATAAATTTCCCTTTTCAGCAATTGAGTCAGGTGAAATAAACCTTTGAGTGTTGGGATCGTAATATCTTGAATTTAAATAATATAGATTGGATTCACTATCATAGTAATAGCTTCTATACAAAATATGATTTATTTGTGCCAATGGTCCACTTGCATAAAGAACATTACCCCACGCATCGTAGGAGTACTCTGCAACAATTACGCCATTTATGTCTATTATTTTTTCAACATCATCTAATATGTTTTTAATATAATAATAGTCATTTTTATTGTAGGTAAAACCGATTAATCCATTTAAATCGTACAAATAATATGTAGTAGATGAATTTGTTTGTTCCTTGTATAATCGATCATCTTTATAAATATAATCAGTTGTAATTGAACCATCAATTTTCCTAGATCTAAAACCAGTAGCGTTATAGTGATATTGAACATTAGAGCCATATTGAACTAGTTTAGACCCATCCCAGCTCAATGGTGTTCCAAAATAATTTGTTGGTATTCCAAAACTATCGTAGGTTATGGTTTGATTTTTAAAAGCCGTCAATCTATCATTAAAATTTGAATTATATGAGTAGGTATATAGTGTTCCCACGCTCGATGGTATACTTATGCCACTTGAAGCAGTAGCATAAATGGTTTTGCTTAAAATATTATAATTAGAATCATAAGAATAAGTGAAAGTCTTGTCTAGTAAAAAATTGTTTTCTCTTATCAATAATCCTAAATCATTATAGAAATATTCGTTCAGAGTTGTTACTAATCCAGATGAGCTAACGGATTCAATCTTGCGAATACTATATGGATTTATTTGAGTTAATGAGTAACTTGAAAAATCATCATTATCCATCCCGTAGTAATATCTAAGCGTGATTTCTTGGCCGTTATATGTGGTTGTTTTAGAATTGATTAGTGTAGAGGTAGCACCATTTTTGCCACTGTGATAAGAATATTTTTCCTTAATTAAGGAATTTATATCGTCGGTTGAAATTTTAAGCTGACTCTCTATTAATCGCCCTAGGTCATCATAATCATACTGAATTTCTTCTAAACTTTGTAATTCAATCGCTGATATTTGATCTGTGTTCTTTTGATATATCGAAGTTAATTCAACATTGCCTATTAGAACAACTTTAGCATTGTACCAAGCTAAAATGATTTTCTCAACAATCTTAGCTGGATTAGATACGATGCTATAATGATGCCATTCTGTATCATTTGGAATTCCCGAATAGTTTGTATATGTGCCATCCTTGTAATGAATTCTTAAATTTGCAACTAGAGTTCCGTTTGCGATTGTCTCACGCCTAATATCATATTCTAAGGATATTTGCCCAAGGCTATTTAGTATTGCCGATGGGACAAGTGAATAACTAGAACTTGTTGCAATGTCAGTATGCCAGTTTGTAACAGTTTTAACAATATTTTCTATTATTCTACCATCAGAAGCGATTTCATTATCAACTATCTGTGGTGTTCCGTTTGTGTTATGTGTGTTAACTAGGTAATATGGATTCCAATAGCTTTGAGTTATTCTCATGTTAGAAATTAGGACTGGGTAGGAATTGTACCAACCTAATGTGAGTTTCCTAACAGTTTTTCCTGGCGCTGATATCAGAGTATAATTATGCCAGTTGGTATCATTTGGTATATATTGATATGTATCCTCGGATCCATCTGTATATGTATATCTGAAATTACCGACGCTTACGTTTGTCCCATAAAATTCAAACAATCTAATTGAATAGGTGAAGGTTATGCACTGATTAGTTTCAAATTGTGAACTATCAATCATGGATTTCATTCCTTCGCCTATCTTGTAAAAGGCTTTCACTTCTGTTTTGATAATTTCAGAATATTTAATTCCATCCACAATCTCATCGGGTAAAAACTCTAGTATTTCTGAGTTATTGCAATAATCTGCAACCTTTTTAATATAGTCCCAGTTTAATCCATTTAACGTATTTTTTCCATATTTGTACTTTGTTGATTTAACAATGTGTGTCCCGTTTTCTATGTCAATTTCTATTACTTTGTCTTCAAGTACTTGATTTTCGCCAGACAAAATATTTTCAAAATATGTAGAACAAATATCATTTATGCCATTTCCAGATAAAACAAAAAGACCATTTTCCTCTCCGACAGTTTCAAACCTACTGCTCAAATTATCAGTTACATGCAATATGGTTCCAGAGACAGAATAAATAAAGGAAACGTCTTTGATTAAGGTCGAATTTTGTGTAGCAGTGGTGCGAATATTCTTACCAGAAGCATCATAAAAATAATTTTCTGAATATCCATTATTGTAGTTTTTTTGAGTAAGCGCACCATCATTTCTATAGACATATGAAAGATGTGTTATTCCATTTATTTTAATTGCTTCTATTTCGCCCCATTCATTATATTGATAGGAATAATAGGTCCCATTATCAAATGTTACCTTGTATAAGGCACCAACGTGCCTATATCCATATTCAGTTGAGGTTAGAAAACTATCTATCGTTAAGTACTCGTATGAGACTTTCGATAGTTCTACACCTGTAGATGATTTGTTAATAACGCTTATTTTACTTACATCGCGTAAGGTAGTTTGCACAAATGGTGAAAAAGTGGTTTTTGTGCCACCTTCCTCCAATTGCACATTTGAAAACGTAGTAGTGACACTACCAAGATAACCACTGTTAAATAGTGTTGCAAGCCCTGCTCCAGATCCGTAAACTATTTTTAAACCAATGTAATGTAAAGAATTGAAGGTAAATATGATGTTGCTTTCAGAGGATGGATCAATTTGTGCAAGAATTCCACCTATTGAAAGATCGGGATTTACTCCATATATTACTATAGATCTATTTGTTGTTTTATAGACTCCACTGATGCTTCGAGTACAACTATAAGTATATGCAGTATTTGATTTAGTCAAAATAAAGTTTGATTTCGTTGTATTGAATAATGCAACCAAAGTGCCATTTTTGCCTGTCATTGAAAAATCAGTTAAAGCGGCTAAATTTTTACGTATTATAGTATCGTGATTTATAATCTCTTGATAAGAGCCATCGTTAAACGTTATTTGTCTTAAACTATCAGTAAATCCACTAAAGGTACTAACAGTTTTAAAGCCAAGTGAATCGATTTGTGTCAATGAACTATGTAAAGCATCTTTATCATGCACATAGGAGCTACTTTCTGTTATTTTTAAATTACCATGAAAGTTGGATTCTGTTTGACTTATGAGGTTGCCATAATCATCATAGGTATATGATACTTTTACTCCCCTTGATATGTCTAATGCACTTGTTACATTTCCTATTTCATCCAAAAAAAGATTGAATCCATTACTCTTAGAGGATGATATGGAAGTAGTTTGTCCATTATCTGATGCCGATATTTCAGTATTTTCATCGCTGTAATAGTTATTTACGCCATTTGCATCGTATTCAAAATTCGCAAGTTGGGCTTTTGTTACAGAAAAATTATCGAAATGTATAGTTGAGTTTGAATTAACTAATTCAAGCCTAATTTGTATCCCATAGGAATATGCAGGAACGTGAATTAAAGCACTCATTTGATACCATTGTGTGCTAATCGCCAGAATATCTTTGTATTTATATTCGCCTACTATACCACCATTGGAATCAATTACGCCATATTTTAATCGAACACAAGATTTTTCTACTCCAGATTCAATCGGTAAAGAAACTATACCTTTTGTATTTACCCAAAATGATATAGCATAGTCCATTTTCTTTGTGTTTTCTAACTTGATATTTTGGTAAAAGTATCTTGTAGATGAATAAGACCCTGAAACTGCGATTCCTGAGCCTACAAATGAATTACTTTCTACAATAATAGCTGAAGTTGAACTCAAAACCCAATTATTAATTCCTTTTTCAAATCCTGCATTTTCAATAAAATTATATGAAATATTGGTATCGAAATTCGTTTTAACTAATTGAACACAATCTAATAATGCGATACCTGTAAAAAAATCTGCGCACCATTTTAAAACAACATTGGTATTAGCTGATGTTATCTCAAACGAAACTAAAAGTAATCTAAATCCAGAATTTGTAGTGAAACAATCAGTAACCAGTCGTTCACTGCGCTTTGTGTTATTACCATATTCAACTTTTAGGTATGTCCCATATAGTTCTTGATTTCCTATATTTGATACAGCTCCATAAATACGAGCATATCCAGAGAAAGTATACGATCCTTTTTGTAATACAATATTGTTGTATTTAAAATAGCGAATATCTGAACTGACTGCATTTAATTTTAAGGAATTATTACCACTAAAAGATGTCGTAGTTACAATACCTTCAGATACACCGTTAGTGCTCCAATTAGTAAGTGGACTCGCAAAGTCACCATTGGATATTTCATTGATGTTGTTTGACTCAAAAGTTGCGACTTGACTTACCTTATTTGGTGCATTTTCTGAATTATAGCTATTTTGAAATGTAGTTATCACATTGTTTTCAGAAAAATATTGAGTTATAATTCGCCCGTTTGTATCGTATACTGTTTGCGTTTTTAAATTAGCATCGCCTAAATAGATCGAATTATTTGCGACTTTTGTTTTATATTCAGACTTTAAGCTTGGAATTAAGGTTTCTAGGAACACAGGAAGCGTTGAAGAAATAAGAACAACTACCGCCCATTCAAATTCTGAATAGGGAGTACTAACCTCTTGTGCCATTGTATTGAGATGAAAAAAATCTGATCCGCTTTTTGCAAAAAGTGTCATTGTCAAATCGTTAAAATATAGATTGTCTTGAATTGCTATCCATGACGAGTTCAGACTTTTTTGGAAGATTCTTCTGCCAGTTAAAATGAGATTTGTGTAATTAATGGTGCTTGATAAATTTAACTCAGTGGCAATTGTAGTAAAGACTAATTTCTTTAATTTTACACCTATTCCATCGGCATCAATTATTTCAGATACGCCAAAACCATCATCTGTATAATCAATATAGTAACCATCATGGCTGGTTATACGAGTTAAGGAATTGTTTTGATATGTAATTGTGGTGCTTTCGTATGAATCTTTGTCGATTCCTTTATGTGATATTGAAGTTAAAAAACCATTTTCAGAAGCACTACTATAAGAAAAATTTACTGTGTAGCCTCTTGAGTTATATACCTGATTAATTCTCTTTTTGTTGTCTAATGTTGAAAATGTTATATTTACAGATTCACTGTTAGCGTTTTCTATTCTATATAAATAACCTAAAACATCAAAGTATTTTTTATTACCATTGTTATCCATCAATATGAAATAACCAATGCTTTCCCTTGCATTAGAAAAATTAACTAGAAGTCCTAAACCATCCTCATCATAGGCATAGCCACTTTGTGAATCAAAGCTAAAATAGTGCAAGGTCCCATCGGCATCAAAATATTCGAAATCCGCAGTGGTAAGAATCCCATCACTATTATAAGTAACTGAGCCACAGGGTAATAAAACCTCAATAAGATTTAATTTCCAGCCATTTCCATAGTTTCCATAATAGGGATAATTTCTTTCTTTAGTAAAGCAGTCTTGGGTAAAATAATTATTATCACCAAAATTATCGAGGTTAATGAGTTGAACATTAACAGGCAATTCATCGGTTGAACCAATAATATTATGGACAATTGTTTTTCTGTCGTTATACCTATTAATATAAGCGGTTGCACTGCCAACACCGTAGGTATCATAATCCCAATAATTTTCTAAGCCGATAGCATTACGATAGTGAATTACTAAAAAAGGACAATAGGATCCACCACTATAATACGGATCTGCAATATATGCGGTACCAGTAGTTAAAGTTGATAAATCAATGACAAATCCGTAGTAGGGCAAGCCAAACTCAATTATGTTTTTAATTATATTTGTTGTTTTAAACTTAGTATATGTTGGAGATGAATATGTTGAAGATACCTTAATACATTCGTCTGGCGATGGTTGTGGATTTAGGTCGTACGGATTTGACTGAGGATTATAACTAATAGGACTGCCGTCCTCGAAATTAGTATTACAAGCGAAAAGTTGAACTAATTTATCTGTTGAAGTGTTTTTAATTGCAAGATTTAACTCTGAATACGAAACTATTGAACCATCAGGCACGTTTGGGATAGGAATTTTAATGAACGCCTTAGATGAGCTACTACTGTTTCCTGTTGTATTAGAAATTGGGATTAAATGGTTTGTTTGCGGGCTTCTGGAAGCAATATCAATATTGTTTTCGTTTTCATTGAATATAATTATTGTTGGGTCAATAACTACAGGATATGTCCTTTCTATAGAATCTAGCCATTCTTTATCTGTAGAAATTGTTAATAAGTAACCAAAGTTAGTTTTTGTTAAATCATAAAAAACATTATCTGAAATATTATCTCTACTATCATACATAAACCCTTTTGGTATAATAAAGATTTTGTCATTGTTACTGTTTTTGGCAATTATATCGCCATAATCATCTAAAAAAAGGGATAAACCTTGTGTATAAATATTAAAAGTAAAGGACGATTTATCCTGTCTCTTTCCTAGTATTATATTTTCCTTGAATTCTAAATTTTGAATACACTGCTGAAGTAAAATATCGTTCTCAAAATTATATGTTATTGACGAGTTAGTTTTTATATTGACGTCGTACTTAGAATTTTCTGATATTTTTTGTTTTGCTGTGATATTATTAAGTAAAGGGGTGGAACTATGTAAAAAAGAGCTCGAAGAATTCATTTTAAAGCTTATTGAATAGTTTTCGTATGATACCTTTGTCAATGCGTTATTTGCATATGATTTTGGGAATTCAATTATTAATTTATTTGACTTATTTTGATATTTCCCGTTAATTTCTTCAATAGTATTATCTATGTCCTCAAACTGGCCAGCTGATGTAAGATAATGAACTGGTGTCGTAAAAGATGCTATAGCAAAGGATCCATCGTCTAAAAGAAAATGTTTCTCATTCTCAGTTCGAAATTTTGTAATTTCTTTAACAATTTCTCTTTCAATGTTGACTTTACTTTCTTGAATCGATTTTTCAAGGCTTAGACTGCTACCAATTTCTTTATAGTCTTCAATAATGTCGTTATTAAAAAGCGATTCTCCTGTATCAACTATTCTTTTATTATAGTAACTTGTGAGTGTGTTTGTTTTAGATAAATTATCAATGCCCTCAGAATAAGTTAAAATTTCATCTCCAATTGATTCAGCATACGCAGTTAGCGGTGGAATTAAACTAGACATAATAATGACATAAAGCAAAATAGTGGCGATAATGGCACTACGAAATATCTGCCCAGATGTGGTTTTCCTTAGGATGTTTTTTAAAAAATCGAACATTTCTCTCCTTTATATAAATAGCAAATCAACTTAAATATGATCTTATTAAAATAATAAAATATTCAATAAACATCGGTTAAAGAAAACATAAATTTAAAAACTAAAATATGGGCAAAAAAACATAAAATATTTGTCCGATTAAGTGTGTTTTTAGTTGTTTTCTAGAAAATGAAACTGTTATCTTTGAATAGCTACATATGTGAATTTATTTAATTATATCACAAATCAAGTTTAATGTATACACATACATTCACTCAACATTCATATTCATTATTTAAATGTTACTGCTTAAACCTCATTTGGGAGCAAGGTCTCTGTCCATCCTTTGCATGATATACAGTTTTCAATGCAATCTTCTGATCAAAAAGATACGGTGCTTCTAATCAGACTTTGTTTGATTTCAACTGCACCATTATTCGGCTGTTAAAAATGGGGGTATCGACTGCGTCAACTCCTAAATACCACTCGAATACATAAAAAGCGGACCCATCGTTTCGTAACCTTTTGCTTTGATTCAGTTCTTAAGTATCTGAATTGGGAGTGTATCTTAATTTGTTTAAATAAGAGAGGATGATTGTTTGTAGTCGGTGTTAGATTCAATTTTGATACATAGATACCTTTATTTGTCTACATTTAATTCTTTAAAGGGTTAATAATTTGCTTTATTATACGATCACCTTCAGTCATTTTTGCTTTATTATAAATTACAATTACTCCCGATCCTTTTTCTTTGCAATTACACTAGGTCTTTTTCTTATTATACTACCTGAGCAATATTCGTTTAAAGCAAAATTAGGAAATACTGGAATAAGACCTAATAGTCTTGCTTTTTTAACAGTTTCTTTTAATATTTCTAAACTTTTATCTAGGTATGGCATTAAAATCTCTATTATTTTATCAAAAGCTTCAAATGTAATTTTATTTACACGTTCAGTATAAATATTTTTAGTTTTATGATATTTTTTAATACAAAACATTTTAACACATTTTAGTGCAACATGCGTTTTAACAGATACGTTATCATCATTCAATAAGGATAAAATATATTGTGTTGCATCGTCATTTCCTAGTATTCCTTCAATAAACAGGCTATCTAATTTTTGGGACAGTCTTTTAAATTTTTGGGAACTAATATTTCGAGTATAGGAAAATTCACCACATTCAATTATATCTAAGCGATATGAGTTATAAAAATCATATTCCATTTTTAGTTACCTCTAATTCCAAATTTAATTGAAAATTTTGTCTTCGCTCTTTTGACAATTGTAAAATCGTTTCTTTGAATCAAAATTAGACATACAAAACAGCGAAGAGCCAAATTTATTTTTAAATGATTTTTAAAGTAAATCGTCTGAAGATCAATTGGGATGGGATCATTTTATGGGAGTGTGTATTAATTTGTGTAAATAGGGGAGGAGGAGTGGAGACCTGAAGTCGATGTTCAGTTCAATTTCGATTGTATCAGTTGCCTTCCAATTTGTCAACAATTAATTTTTTTTGTGATATTTTCAGTCAGGAATTCTATCTG
>JAITQU010000252.1 GCA_031288735.1 Christensenellaceae bacterium | reverse complement strand
AAAAATTCTATTATTTTAATAAATTTGGGGTTAAATTTTCGAAATTAAGAAAATTTTTTTTTAATTGAAAAATTAATCCCAAAAAGCTATTTTAATAATCGAGTTTTTGCGCAGTCTCTATGTTTTCCCATACAGGTGTGAACAGACACAAACTCACAGTAAAGTAGAAAAGTTTTAAAATTTCTAACAAATTGCTCTAATTATATGCTATATTTAAAGAGTGTTCACTAAAAGCAATTTGTGCATTTATAGACCTTATTCTACTTCATATCAAAATTAAAATAAGGTGCATCTTATTTTTACTACAAAGTTATGTGCGAGATCAACCAATTATTTGTCTTTTCGCAACCCCCTTTAATAAATATTTCTTCAACACGGAGATTATTATGAAAACTAAAAAAATAGTAGTTATTATACTTATACTGCTTATGTTATTTGCGACCGCATGTGTAAAACTTACAGACGGAACACAAAACCTAGATGACCCACAATTTATTAACGACCTGCCATTCCCAAATCTAGTAGACGCTGGTAAAAATATTGAGAATGCTAATGCCGATGGCTGGTATGAGGTTTTTACTGACGATTTCGATGGGACTACCCTAAATGCAGGTTTAGAACAAGAAATTTGGACATACTCTCCGCATGGGAAGAGAACTGCAACGCTTAACGATAAGCATCCAGAGTATACTTCTTATTGGTGTCCCGACATGGTGACAGTTGTGGATGGCAAACTTGAGGTACGAACAAAAGAGAGCAATACTCATGTTTGCTCTTCTGGCATTTGTCCTAGTAATGGACGATTTACAGGGGGGATTGAGACTAGAAAGGGAATAGTTACGCCAGAAGGAATTAAAACAACGGATACTTTGTTTGAGCAGGCATTTGGATATTTTGAAACGCGAGTAAAGTTTCCAAAAGAAAATGGTTTATGGTCCGCATTTTGGCTTCAGTCTGTAAATCAAGGGAAAATCGGCAATGACGGTCAAGATGGTACAGAAATTGATGTTTACGAGTCTGCATTTATAAAACATAAATCCTATATGGGACATGCATTATTGTGGGATGGCTATTCGGATTATGCAAGGGTTAAAGGTTATAGAGGTAACTTTTCTGAAATATCTAAGGATTTCTTTGATGGTTATCACACGTTTGCGCTTAAATGGACTCCGACAAGTTATGTCTTCTATATAGATGGCGTAGCGACATGGGTTTCTAATGATGGTGGTGTTGCAAAGGTGCCAGAATTTTTGCGATTAACTGTTGAAGTTGACAACGGTGATGCTTATGGTCCACATGGGCAAAAAATTGGCATGTATAAGGACAAAGGCTCTGTTTTTTATGTTGATTATGTTAAAGTATATCAGAATAAAAACTATTTAACGAGTATTAAATCGAACGATGACTATTTAGACATGAGAGAATCTGTTTAAATAGATCAAAAATACGAAAAACTTATAAAAACTCAGTATTGGATGGAGGATAGAAACCGTATCACTTGCACACGTTGAAAACACATCACAGGTGCTTTTAGAAGTAACAAAATAGCAATTTTACGTAACGGTTTAACGAAAACTACAATCTGTAATTTTAAAAGAGAATAACCAAGAAGCTTAGTGAAACATGGTCCCTATCCCTTCATCGCTTAAAACCTCGATTATTATAGCGTGTGGCACTCTGCCATCGATAATGAAAACTTGTTTAACTCCATTTCTTACTGCATCAGCGCAACATTTTATTTTAGGGATCATCCCACCAGAGACAATTCCTTCACTAATTAGTTTTTCAGTTTCGGAGACTAATATTTCACGCACTAAAGTGCTTTCATCGTTTTGGTTAAGAAGAATTCCTTTAGTATCTGTCATAGAAATGAGGCTATAAGCACCCAATGCTTGAGCAAGCTTAGAAGCAGCATTATCAGCGTTGATGTTGTAAATGTTACCTTGCCTGTCACAGCCTACCGATGAAATTACGGGGATATAACCATTGTTCAACAAATCTAATACTGGCTTTGTATTTACGGTGGAAATTTCGCCAACATATCCTAATTCTTCACTAATTTGAGTTGCCTCAAACATGCGTCCATCGACACCACTAAGACTTATTGCATTCCCGCCAGCATTTTCAATCAGATTGACTAAGCTTTTACTAACTTTTCCAGCAAGTACCATCTGAACTACTTCAACAGCTTCCTTATCCGTTTGTCGCAATCCATTTATGAAACTAGATCGTATATCCATTCGCTTAAAGGTCTCTGTTATTTCTGGTCCACCACCATGAACTAAAACAACCTTGATCCCAATTTGCGCTAGTAAAACCAAGTCTCTCATGACAGAAGTTTTTAATTTTTCATCCGTCATGGCGCTACCACCATATTTGATAACTATAATCTTATTGTTGTATTTTTGGATATATGGCAATGCCTCAGTTAAGATTTCTGCTTTTTCACCGTGAGATATGTACATAAAATGCGACTTCCTTTGATTTATTTGTATTTATGAAAGTGTATTATACAAAGCAAAAAAATCCTTCGGGATGCAATGCTAGTATAATTAATGATAATTTGGTTACTTTATTGAACTACATGCATTTTGCTTTGAAAACATCGCTAAAAGAAACAATCAATTTAGATTTAATTAGCAAAAGCTGAAAATATTAACTTCGGTATTGACCATTTATTTCAACATAACCTTCCGTTAAGTCACATCCCCATGCTGTAGCAGTAAATGCACCATCGTTTAATTCAATGTCTATTGTTATTTCGTCAGCTAAAAGTATTTCTCTTGCTAGTATTTCATCAAATTGAACGCCAACGCCATTCTTGCATACATTGACACTACCATTAACGGACTTAAAAGTTACATCAATTTTAGTTATGTCTAAATTAACACCACTATAGCCTATAGCACATAAAACGCGACCCCAATTTGCATCGGCACCGCCAATAGCAGCTTTTAAAAGACTGCTCTTAATTACGCTTTTGGCTACGTCTTTTGCTACACTTTCGCTTTTCCCACCATAGACAGCGCACTCAATTAATTTCTTTGCACCCTCTCCGTCTTTCGCAATCATTTTGCACAGTTGAGTCGTTACCAATTTAAGAGCAGCTTTATAAGTTTCGAAGTTGCTATCGTTTTTAGTTATTTCGGCGTTCATTGCTGCGCCATTTGCGAGTATGCACATCATATCATTTGTTGATGTATCACCATCAATACTGACCATATTAAATGAATGCTTTACATCATCATCAATTGCTTCTTGTAGCAAAGATGGGCAAATGGCTACGTCAGTTGTTAAAAAAACTAATAATGTTGCCATATTTGGATGAATCATACCAGAGCCTTTTGCGATGCCACCGATCGAACATGCTTTTCCATCTAATTCAAATCGCACTGCTATTTCTTTGCGTTTAGTATCAGTAGTCATTATGGCTTCACTAGCGTCCTTACTATTATTTCCAAGACCATTTACAAGGTTACACATTGCCCTTTCAATTATATTACAATCAAGAGGTTGTCCAATTACACCAGTTGAAGCTACTATTACGTCAGTATCGGATACGCCAGTTGCGGTCGCCACGAGGCTACACATTTTTTCTGCGATCTCAATTCCATTTGGATTACAGGTATTGGCATTTCCACTATTGCATATTACTGCGCGAGCTGTTTTATTTGCTATATTTTTTTTTGTAACAATAAGTGGCGCACCTTTGACAATATTTTGAGTATAGACAGCTGCTGCATAGGCAGGCCTGTCGGAGATAATGAGGGCTAAATCCTTTTTGGTCTTGTTCTTGCGTATTCCACAATGTATACCACTTGCTAAAAACCCTTTAGGTGCAGTCACTCCACCTTCTATTATTGATATGTTCATTATTTGCCACCGTCCCTTGTCATGATCAAATTGATACATTTCTCTGCAGAACCTGCAGCACCCATTCCAAGATTGTCAAAAAGTGCTGTAATCGAAAGTCTGCCATCTACACCTGATACACATAATGTCATTTTATCTGAATTTTTTAAGATGTCTGCAGATAAAGAGTTATCAACGACTTCATTAGAAGGTTTAACACTAATGCGACATTCATCACCACTGTAGTATTCCAAATAAAAGTCAGTTAGTTCACTTGCAGACAGGCCTTTAATGTTTTTCGAGAAAATGGGTACTGTCGTTGCCATTCCATTATAATAATTACAAACAATCGGATTAAATATAGGTTTGTTTTTTAAACCGCATATAATTTGCATTTCTCTAAGATGCTTATGTTCTTGTCCAATTGCATATAATCGAGGGGCATTAAGTCTTTCGAAATTTTTATCATCCTCATACTCAGCTATCATTTGCTTTCCTCCACCACTGTATCCAGTTAAAGAAAAACAAGATAGATCAGCATCGTTAGAGAGAAGTCTCTCATGTATCAATGGGTAAACAATAGATATAAAACCGCAGGCATGGCATCCAGGAACTGCTATACGATTGCTTTTAACAATGGAAGTTTTGAAAACATCTCCTAATTCTGGAAAACCATAAACCCAGCCACTTGCCGTTCTATGTGCAGTCGATGCATCCACTATCGTTACATTACTACTAGCAAGAGCAACAACCTCTCTAGCAGATTGATCTGGTAAACAAAGTATTGCTATGTCGCTTTCATTTATACACTTCGCTCTCATATCTAAATTTTTCCGATAGCTTTGAGGAATATCTAATAATTCAACGTCTTTTCGATTTAATAGTCTTTCCCTTATTTGTAAGCCCGTTGTTCCAGCCTGACCATCGATAAATAATTTGCGCATGACAAAATTCTCTCTTTTGATTTTAAATTGAATTATATAGTAATAAATTTCAAAAGTCAAGCACAATTTTGAATATTCTTTAAATAATATTCATTTTGGGAATTGTTCATACACCATATAGAAGAATAAGATAATTAAACTTACGCTCTAAGATATTTGAAAATGTAACACTTAGTGAAAAGTCAAAACATGATGATAAAATACAGGAATAGTTCAATTAAATAGCAATTTATAAGGTAAGTTTTGGTTTAGTACTATTAGTAATCAATTTAGTTTGGGTGTAGAGTAAAACAGTAGTCATAATGTTACAGTTCACATCATCTATGTGAAAACAGGATTACAGTTCATGCGTTGCATGATATTTTAAAAACTTCACCGCCTTATCAGAATGGGACACAATATAATCATGTCAAACGTAGAAAAAGCTCATTAAAATAGTAATTTAAGATATTTGTTTTAGTTTTAGCATCATAAACTAATAATTCAATTGAGGTGTGAGCAGTAACCTATAAGTTACTGTTCACACCTGTATGGGAAAACATAGTTATTGTCCGTCAGCTATATGATATTTTGGAAAAGGTCAGTGCTTTAGCGGATAAGGTCACAACATGATCGTTTTAAATGCAGAAAAGCCCTTTAAAATAGCAATTTTTGAAATTTGATTTGGATTTAGGTCATTAA
>JAITQU010000251.1 GCA_031288735.1 Christensenellaceae bacterium | reverse complement strand
TGTTATCGTTGCCATATTGAAAACATTATCGTTCCCTGCTGTCGTTTTATTGTCAGGAAATTTCAACTCGAATTCATCTATTTTGGTAAACACAAGATTAGCTCTAAAAACTTTATATTGAAATGTCTTTTCTGCCACTGCTATAGTGTATAAATCTGTTGCTGGTATGTCTCCAGTCATCCCATAGTGAGTCTTTAAATAAATCTTTGTCTTTGTAATATCAAATGTAACAGTAGTAGAGGCAGTTTTGTCTTCATCTGTAGCAACTGGATACAGAGGCATATTTGTAGTTACTTCATAGTCTACATAGACGTTTTCTTGAGGGTTTTTAAGACGCATTGTGCTTTTAACATAGTCCATGAATATTTCATTTTTTTGTCCATATGTCAACGTGCCAGGTTTGGTTGGAATTCCCGATTGAAACTCATTTTTATCATCGAAATAACCAAATAGAATCTCAGCCTTTCGGAAAATAATTGTATAAGTTCCACTTAAAGTTATTGAGGCGATGTTTGTTGTGTCATCGGGGACGAATTTTACTTTAACAGCGTTAATCGTGGCTGTCGGTACTGATGCTGCACTATAACAGACACCAGTATAATCGATTTGATAACTCCCATCTATTTCTACTCCATTTATTACTGGGTTACTACCTTCAATTGCTAGTTGGCTTAGGTTTATGCCGTAATTCAGGAATGGAATATTTATGGCATAACCCAAATCAGGATCTGGCGCATATTTAATAATTGAAAATTCTACTGAGAGCTGACCTACGTTTACAGAATCGTATGAATTTGCACCATTTTTTGTAGTTTTATGCACTGCTGTAACTGTATATCTATATTTACCGACATCCTTCGGTTGATTGCTTGGAGTCTTATTGTCATCTGAATTAATTTCAACTTGTGCGGGATTATGTTTTCCTCCATCTGATGATACATAACTATGTAATAGAACAATTTGGCTATAGACACCACCACCACTGTCAAAATAGGTAGTGAAATTAACAAATCCTGTTGGCCCTTGCTTACTACCTACTCCATGTGTTATTTGATTATATGTGTAGTTCTGGTTATCAACAATGCCACTAACCCCATCATTAGACATTATTTTTTTAATTCTTGCTGTGTAAAGTGCGTCACCCGTAAAAGTGTATGGTTGGGGTGTAGTTAGCGTTAAAGAATGGGTGACAAGTACACTGTTTTTGAACCAACCCAAAAAAACATAATTAGCGCTTTGTGTTACGGTTGCCGTAAGTCTCTTCTCCCCTTCGGACATTTGGCCAAGCAAGTCAGGATATTGCGTAATTGTATTATTATTGCTATTAGTTTTTGTCCCATTGACGTCAATTATACCTGATCCGTTGTCGCCATCAACTTTAAATTCGCTTTTTGCTGTAGTATATTCAAAATTTAATTTCAAATCTGTAAACTTGATAGCATCAAAATACATGCCCTTCAAGTGAGTACCTCCAGCTACTACAGATGAAATTTCTACAGCAAATGTTATAGAATTATTATTAATAGAAGCATGTGGAGCAACTCCCGATGCGTTTCTTGATGTTTCTGAAGAAGCCTTCACTGTATTTGTAAACGAACCACTCGATACAAAAGTATTACCGCTACCATCGTTAGAATGTTTCACTTCAACATTGCCAAAGGGTCCAGAAACAGTTTCATTGACAGAAATAACGTTAAACTGCACTGAATAACTAAGAGAAACCTTAAACCGATTCGTTGATATGGCAGCTTGAATTATTGGATCGCTAAAACTTACGTTAAATTGATATTGTATGTATTGCTTAATATTAGTTCCTCTAACTGCAACACCTTTTTGAAGTACTGCGGTGCTATCGTTAGATTCTATTCGCTTATCTCTTATGGCATATTTTGAAACTGTTGCCCACCCACCATTATTTTTGTTTGGCGAAGTGCCAGAGGGAAGACCATTATCTGTCCTCTCGCTTAATGGATCCATGTGCCAATCATAACCAAACGTTTCTGTCCAATTTGAAGGAGCATCTTTAAGTACATTCCATAAAGAATTTCGTAGGCTAAGCGCATCGAATGTGGGTATACTTATTCCTATATCACTATCATCTAGGCTTTTAGTTTTTTTATATGTTTGTGTATCGTCAGTATTACTTTCTATTGGTACAATACCTTGTGCAAGATCTATATCAGCAACATATTTACGGGCTATATTACCACCACTACCATCCGTCCAAGCGGAATCTGAATGAAAATTCATCTTGGTTTCAACGGCATTAGCAACTAAACCATTATTATCATAAGAATTATTAAACGAAACTAAAAACATGAACAAGCAAACAAAAATAAAAGCAAAAAGAAAACTTGCCTTTGTGAATTTAATTAGTAAACTTTTCATAAACATTGCTCCTTACAACTTCCACAATGCCAGCACTGGTCAACTCCTCAGTCTATGCCGATTAAATAGTGTTTTCATAGACTAAAGACACAAGAACAAAACTATTTTAGTATTCGCTCTCGTATTTCTAAAACTTTGTACTATGGTTTCATATTCAAGTAATTACAAACTTAGTGTGATGTACTCCCGCCGCCTAATGCCTACGGCGTTTAAGTCGGGGCTTCTTGGGAACTCAAACTCACGGCAGGATGTTTTACCAAGCTATCCCCCGTGCGTCCCACGGTTCGATGTAATGCGCTATGAGGTGAGTAATCGAAGCTCTTCTAGCCGAATGAATATTACTATCCAAGTCCTCTCGAAAATCAGACCTCCCTTATATGCACTAATTCTATCAAAAATTCTCCGAAGTGTCAATACAGGACGGTCGAACAAGGTGTGCGATTCAGCTCGCCGACTATAGAGACGGGAGACTTTTCACACATAATGTTAAACTTTTATTGTAGTTCTAAGTCTAATTAGCTTGGTTTAGAATTTAAAAAAACCAATCATATTTAGAAACATGAAGTCAAAACTATTTTTATGTAGCAAAAAATATTAGTGTCTTTTCTAAACCAAATATATTTCAATATACTTAGCTAAATTTTGTCTATCCCTTACATTTCTTGTAAATCTAAATAATTTTTTTTTGCTACTTCATATATCATCGATTGAAGCTTGGAAAAGTTATAACATATACATTATACAACAAAAGTTAATAAAAGTGAATACTACATTTGGTTTTTCACTTCAAAATCACAATAGTCCCGTCTTTAGGAGTTAATACCAGAAAGTTAAGATAGTTGATAACATTACGACACCAAAAAAAATCAAATTTTGGTATTTTTTGAAATTCGGGTTTTAAAAAATTACAATTTAAATGGGAACTAAATGTAGTGGAAGATAAAGCAAGTCGTCTAAATT
>JAITQU010000248.1 GCA_031288735.1 Christensenellaceae bacterium | reverse complement strand
AATTTAGACGACTTGCTTTATCTTCCACTACATTTAGTTCCCATTTAAATTGTAATTTTTTAAAACCCGAATTTCAAAAAATACCAAAATTTGATTTTTTTTGGTGTCGTAATGTTATCGACTATCTTAACTTTCTGGTATTAACTCCTAAAGACGGGTCTCTGAATTTTGGAGAAGCGTATCTCAACGGCTGGGGAATGTTTAGGTTTCCTCGGATACAAGTTGACAAAACAAGGAAAGTTCTCGTGTCGATTGATAAGTGGGTTCCGTCCTAAACTGTGTCATGTATGTGGCTATGTAGCGACAGACTGACATTACGACAGGTCGTGGACATGCGAAAGTTGTGGTGCACATTATCATAGAGACATCAACTAAGCCGCAACATTCGGCGCATGGCTTCGATTACTCACCTCATAGCGCATTACATCGAAGCGTGGGACGCACGGGGGATAGTTTGGTAAAAATCCTGCCGTGAGGGTGAGTTCCCAAGAAGACCCGCTTCAAACGCCGTAGGCGTTAGTCGGCGGGAGTACGTCACTGGCAATTGAATAGTTTTTATTCTACTGCAATAAAATAATAGTAATGAGTTTGTCCACCATAATATGCAATCACATCATACATGGGATATAAATCGCTCAACCGGTCACATAAGCTGGTTGCAACATCCACCGTTATGGTGTCACCATAATAGAGTGTTATTGCAGCTGTTGTCGCATCTGTCATTTTTGATATTACTTCCACTGTTACATCATCAACATTAGTTCCCGTAGCTACAATTTTATCGTATATACCCAATATATCACCGCACTTAACATCGAATCCATCCGATTCAGTGTTGCGAACAGCATATGTTACCTGGCCACTCCTAACTGACTCAGCAGCCAGCTGCATGTTTGTAATGTTCTCAGAAACATCAGCATCGCCATTAAAATTTATAGCTGCCGCTATGCCTTGCGGAACAGTCTTCGTTGCAATTACTACAAGCTCAGACACGGTTAACTCCTTTGCTTGCTCAGCTGCTAAAATAATATTACTGTTATTTGGTAATATATATACTGTTTCCGCTAAAACGCTGTCTACAGCCGCTACTATATCGGAAACACTAGGATTCATAGTTTGTCCACCTTCTAGAATAACATCCGTATTCAGTTTGGTAAATATGTCTTTTAAACCATCGCCAACACAAACTGCTACTATGCCTGCAGGTTTTTTACGATGCTTTTCAGATTCTCGACTAAAAGCACGCCCTTGCTCTAGCATATTTTCTATTTTCGGTTTGTCTAATTCCCCTAACTGCAAAGCATATCCTAATGCTTTGTCTGGATTGTTTGTGTGAACGTGAACCTTTACTAATGCCAGATCCCCTACTACTAATACACAATCTCCTATTTGGGTTAATTTATCACGCAACTTGTCAATATCAGATGTTGTTGCACTTTTTTTAAGATTTATTATGAAAAACTCCGTACAGTACGCAAATTGTATGTCTTCTAAATTGTGAATGTCGGGGAAATATATTTCTGCATCTTGTGGTTTGAGTGTGCCCTGTTTTTCTGTCGCTGTTTCGATATCTTCGTTCATCTCGATTCCAGCAAGAGCGTTGTACATTCCTGTTAGAATGACAAGAAGACCCTTTCCACCAGAATCAACCACACCTGCCTTTTTTAGTACAGGCAACATATTTGGGGTATCGTCAAGGATTTCAGTTCCTCTACTTAAAAGAAGCTGAAAAAAATCTAAGAAATCAGCTTTCTTTGAAGAAATCTTCGTAGCATATTCACTTACTAAACGTATGACAGTAAGTATTGTTCCCTCTTTGGGATTTGTGACTGCATCGTATGCCTTATTCGAACCATTTTTAAGCGCATTAGCAAAAATTTTAGTGTTTATTTGTTTTGATTCACTGAGAACATCGGCAATGCCTTTAAAAATCTGAGATAAAATAACACCACTATTCCCTCTAGCTCCCTTAAGCGCACCACGAGAAAAAGCTCGACATACTTCCTTTATGTCACTCGAGTCCGTTGCATCCATTTCCCTGATAGTTGAAATCATGGTCAAATTCATATTTGTCCCAGTATCACCATCGGGAACAGGAAAAACGTTAAGACTGTCTATGTGTTCCCTATATATATTTATATTTACAGCTCCACCACGTAGAAGCTTTTTTATTTCAAAAACGTCAATATTCGTAATCATTGCGTCCGTTCCTTATCTGAACTTCGTTGGTCTTTAAGGATTTTATATGTGAGACAATCAAAAGACTGTGACAAATTTTTCTTTGGCTATAGTCTTATTCCTACAACATGAACATTAACAGCTTTCACTCGCATTCCAGTTATAAGTTCCAAATTGTAGATAATGGTTGATTTTAAATTACCAATTATCGTTTTTACATTTACGCCGTCTTTGACTATAACGTTTAGCTCAACGTAAACTTTATTTTCTTCTGTCTCAATTTTTATCCCTTTTGACACTGAAACTTTATTAAACATAGCAAGTATACTATCAGAAAGTCTTGTGGATACAAAGTCCACAACTCCATAGCAATCTAAAGCAACACGACTTACTATTATTGCAACAACATCATCGCTTATTGTAATATCACCATATATGTTTGAAGTAGAAAGTGCCATGCTTTTACCTGCTTAAGTGAGGTTTCTGTTATAATAATAAAACATGTGTGTTTAAAAAGCAAGCATCTATCAAGACTTAAGAAGAGCAAAGGATTAAAGGTGTTACTGTTCACACCCCATATGAAAAAAGGCAATGTTTTAATAACATCGCCGAGTTGGATATGTTTGC
>JAITQU010000134.1 GCA_031288735.1 Christensenellaceae bacterium | reverse complement strand
CGTGGAAAATCTGTAATATGACTAAACCGTTAAAAGAAATGTTTCAGTGTCTAGGCGTTTCGATGCAAGCCATAAAATAGTGCATATATATTATACTTTTTGGGAGTTGATTTTAATTACGATAGATGAGATTTACACACTAATCGAACGTTACAGTGAGTTCTGGACTGTAACTAATTAGGTGTGCTTTGGAAATCATGAATAAACAGACAAATAAGGTAGTGAAGCTTTTGACACGCAAAGAAGATGGTGGGATAGAAAGAATCTTCACACGCGGCTTTTGATGCGATGGTTCTTAATTTGCATCAGATAAATGCGGCTGTTTTTGATATTCAGAATCGTTCTCAAAAGATGTGATTTTAGCTACGATGTTTGAAAAAACAATCAAGACGGGCATTATCATTGCGCATAAGTATGCGAGGAGGTACAAGATAATTGTGGTTGTGCTTTCTACGTCAAACAGCTATGGTCGACGGAGGTAGCGGACAAATTCTGTTTGCCCGCCGTTGTTAAAAAAGATATAGTATTGGTAGATAACGGAGGCTTCCAAACGATGAATGCATTTAAATTGTTTCGTATAACTACGCATATTTGTACTAGTCGGGGCTTAGACAAACGACTTAAGATTTGGTCGTATTAGATAAAACGCACAAACTAAGGAGTCTTTATCAGGCAATTTTATAGACGAAATGGTCGTTTCGCAGTAAGCAGACAACAGTCTACATATTATGATAGTATTTAAAGTGGAATTGAGTCTAATTCCAACAAAACATCATTAGCATTCTATCGGAGATGAGTAATGTATGGGGAAATATAAGAAGAGGACCACAGGTAAAACTTCGAAAAAGAAGAAAAAATCCTCGAGTGCTTCGACTATTGCAAAGACAGTTGTTGATGCTGTCCCTAAGAAGTTGTTCGTCATCATTATTTCGCTGATGATTGTACTGACAACTATTTCAATAGCTGTAATACTAATAATAAACAGTGTGAGAACCGTAGTGATTCCCGAGGGGTTAAGAAAGACGCAAAATGCTATTGTCTGGAATGCAGTTGAGAATGTGAGTGGATATATAGTCGACCTCAATGGCCAAATCTCAAAAGTTACGACTGCTTCTTTTGACATTACGAAATTATCACCAAACCACTATGAAATAAAAGTTAGTGCTGTGGATAAAACCAATACCGAAAAAACTTCTAAATTTAGCGATACTTTACATTTCGTCATTGAGAAGCAACAATTAAGCATTAAATCTATTGACAATATAAACTTGTCAAAAACTTATGATGGTGACGCTTTTTGCGATGAGCAAATAAAACTTGGCATTCATTACGCCTTTGATTCACCACTAGAATTAGGTGACAATGTAGATATTGTTATAATCGATGCCACGTTTAACAGCCCCGATGTTCTTGGTGCGTCTTACGTTAGTGTTGGTTTTGAAGCTGTACTAACTGGAACAGATGCCGATAAATACAGCATAGTGGCTGGGAGTTTTCAGATTAATGCAAGCATAAAACCAAAAACATTAGAAGTGGTTCCAAATAATATAACAAAACAATCGCTAGATACTGATTATTTAGAACACTCTTTTTATGACGAGAATCTTTCCAAATTCGTTCCTGTGACATACATGAGAACATTTGGTGAGGATGTTGGCTTTTATGACATAATCGGTGCGGTATCACAAGATACTAATTACAGCGTAAAAATAAAGGCAGACACTGGAAAACTTAAATTTGAGATTACAGAGCGTTATGTAAACATACACCCTTTCGAGATGCGCGTTCTTTCTAAGACGTTTGATAATAACGCAAATTATACAAGCATATCGGAGATTCTAAAAGGCAGAGAATACTATATCGAAAATGTTGTTGATGGATATGAAGTTGATATCGCAATTTTGAGTGCAACATATAATTCAAAAAATGCGGCCGACGCCGATAGAGTTATTGTAACGTTTAGTTTTGAACTCATTGATGATAATGGGATATATAAAACGCTATGTTCTAGTTTTGAGTTACAAGGTGTAATTGTGCCCAAGAAAATAGACATTGCTTTCGGCGGCTACACAAAAGAATATGGAAACACGGAAAACTTAAATAGAGTTTATGAAGATCCAACGCTCGGTTTTTTTATTTCATATGCGTTTGTTAGAGAGCTTGGCGAAGACGTCGGCACTTACGATATACTATCAATCTTGTCGTTTGACTTGAACTATACTTTTTCTTTGATTGACAATACGGGTCATGGTCGGTTCGTAATAGATAAACGTCTGTTGTGTGTAACTCCAACAGATGTCCAAATTGAAAAGGTATTCGATGGCACATTGAGTGTTGGTACCACACTACAAAAGAATTTGCATTACACGATAGGTAATATGCTTGACGGCGATAATATCGATATAATTATAATCTCGTCTTATTACAATTTTTACACAGTTTCTGATGCGACATTTGTGATAGTTCAATACGATGCGGTTCTTACTGCGAAAAACAATACCTATCGGCTTTCTGGTGGTTCGTTTGAACTTAGCGCAACGATTCATCGTAAGCAAATCACATTGGAAAAGAACGACTTAACTAGCGTGAGCTTTGAAAAAAACTATGCTGACAAGGACGCATTGAAACATGCGCATTACGACACAGAAACAAAATCCATTATTAATCTTTCATTTATGCGATCCGATGGCGAAACCGTAGGATCGTATAGCATTTTATCCTATACTTGCGATAACAACAACTATGCGTTCACGGTAACGGGGGTTCCTGCGAATTTTGTTATTCACAAAAGAATCCTATCTGTAGCCTTGGAAAGTTTTTCTTTGACAAAGACTTATGACGATACTATTTACTGCGGTGACCGCATAACAAATGGCAAGCATTATAGGATAAATAATATTGTAATTAACGAGGAATCAGATATTCAATTTACGCTCTCTTATAATAGAAGCGATGTTACTGCAAGCCATGTTTCTTTAGAGCTTATTGGCTTAACGCAATATTTTGATAGATATGAGCTTGTAATAGAAACATTTCAAATCCCAGCGACCATAACGCCAAAGCGAATCGATATTGTTCCCAATGTGTTTGCAAAGCAATTTGGTGACATCGAGTTTGATTTAACACAACAATTTAATGACGCAAGTTTAAATAAAACGATTGCTTTAAAATTCTCAAGAGCAGAAGGGGAATCAATCGGTAGTTATGATATAAATGGGCTTGTTTGTGACAACTCGAATTATGCATTCAGCATAATTTCTAATACAGGCAACAACAAATTTACAATCAAAAAGCGACAATTGGTTATAAAGCCCACCTTGCAGCAAATAGAAAAGACATACGACGGAAATGCTACGGTCATAGGTGGCATTAGCAAAGGCTTGCACTACACAATCGAAGGCGAGTTAGCAAATTATGCAACGGATATTGTTCTGCTAAGTGCCTATTATGATGTCGCAACGGTTAATGCAATATGCGTAACCGCGCAGTACAGTCTTACTTTGAGTGCTAATAACGATATATACGATGTCATGGGCGGTTCATTTATAATTTCTGCGTCAATCAATAAAAAAACAATTTCGATATCGCTACCACATTATGGAAAAGAGTACGGAGATTTCGATAATTTAAGCGCAAGCTATTATGACGATGTTATCGGTATATTTATTGGGCTAACTTATATTCGAACGCTCGGTGAAACGGTTCGCTCATATGATATTGTTTCTGTGTCGGCTGACAACGTAAATTACGACTTTACTGTAGAGAATGGCTATGAGAAGTTTACAATAAGAAAACGAAAAATTAGCGTTTCCGCAACGGATGTAGTACTTACTAAGATTTTTGATAACTCAACTGCCTGTGCGGACAACATTAGTTTCGGCAGACACTATACAATTGCCAATATGATTAAGGGCAAAGAAACTGATATTCATTTCACAAATGTTTTCAACTCTAAAGATGTAAATGCTACCGCTGTAATAGTTTTAGTGAGCGGAATTGTAAGTCATTCTGATAAGTATGAGCTTACAGAATCAACTTTCTTAATTTCTGCAACCATAACAAAGAAACTTGCAAGCATTGTGCCTAATTATTTTACCAAGCAGTATGGCGATGTCGATGCGATATGGCAACAATATTCAGATTCGGAATTGGGATTAACGTTCAATGTTGTATTTGGGCGTGACGTAGGTGAAAATACAGGCACATACGATATAATAAGTGCAACGGCAGAAAACACAAATTATATCTTCACGGTATTGTCAGGAATTGAGAAATTTGTAATTTCGCCTAGGATTTTAGGCGTTGAGAAAATAGGAAATCCAGTGTTTGCAAAAGATTACGATGGAAACAAGAGTTGCGCAGTCCCAATTTTGCAAGGCTTCCATTATAATTTAACAAACTTAAACGAGGGGAGCAATGTTTCACTTAGCATATTAAGTCAAGAATACGACAGCGCAAATGTTCTTGAGGCCACAAAAGTTATCGTGCGTTATAGCGCACTTGTTCAAGGTAATGACTTAAACTTTGTGACAACCGCTGGAACAATAACTTTTGATGCGCAAATTAACCCCCGCGCAATAAGTGTAACACCGAATTTGTTTGAAAAGAAATATTCCGAGAGCATTTCTTTGAGCCAAACTGTTTTTGATGGTTTCAGCGGTGAATATATAATTGCTAATTTTGTTAGCACAGCTGGATTGAATCACGACATGACAGACGTTGGAAACTACGATATCACAGAAGTAAGTTGTAATAGCACAAATCATGCATTCAGTTTGGTCGAACAAAGCGGCTTGGACAAATATGCCATAACCAAGAATTCTATTGCGATATTAGCATCTGACAAGGACACAGTTTACAATGGATTCGCACAAAGCATTGAAACGCCCTACAGCATTCCGTCAAAGACGCTTGTTTTGACGTATAAGCTTTTTGCTACTTCCGATTTTATTGTCACGACTCCTATAAACGCTGGAATGTATACGGTGCGCGTAAGTTTTGTTGGAGATAATAACTACAATGATGAATACATCGATGTATCGTTATTTATAGATAGAGCCACAGCCATAATAACAAATGAAACACCAAACAATTATATTTATGACGGATCGATAAAGCCAATAGTGGCATCTCTAAACCACGCTGAAACGACGATGACTTTTTCCAGGAATGATTTTGTGAATGCTGGAACGTATAATGACGTTATTATTAGCGTGGCACAAACCACGAACTATAAGACCGCAAGTATAAAAGTTAGCCTTACAATAGCAGTTAGTGTAATCTATAATTCGGATATAACCTATCCCACCGCATCAAGCTTAGTTTACGGTCAATATCTCTATAGCTCGATTCTGAGTGGCGGAACGAATATGGGCGTTTACGAGTGGACAAATGGAGCAATTATTCCACTAGCTTCCGATACGCAGTTTGCTGTAAATTTCACACCATACGATATTCACAATTACGATTGGACTGATGTCGATATGTCGAGAATTGTTACTATTGTAGTAGAAAAAGCAACGACGATAATAACTAATAACACACCAAATAATTACATCTATGATGGAAATATTAAACCTATTATAGCACTGTTAAATCATAACGAGGTCGTAATCTCGATTTCACAGAATAATTTTATAAATGCGGGAACATATACCGACATCATTCTTAGCGTTCCAGAATCAGCAAATTATACTGCCGCATCTGTTGCGATAACTCTTATTATTGCGCAAAGAATAATACTAAGCAGTGAAATCGTATTCCCTACAGCTATGGGCTTAGTATACGGAGCGCACTTGAATAGCTCGACTTTGTCTGGTGGTACGGTAAATATGGGTAGTTTTGCATGGGCAAACGGCAATGTTCTACCCGTTGTTTCTGACACGCAATTTCAAGTCATTTTTACACCGTTTGATACTGCAAATTACAATTGGTCTAATGTAAGCATGACGCACTTTGTGAGTATAAATATTGAGCGCGCTACGGCAACAATAACTAACTTAACTCCAAGTAACTATGTGTACGACGGAACCATTAAGCCGATAGTGGCATCGCTAAGCCATTCGGAAACTTCGCTCCTGTTTTCACGAAATGATTATATAAATGCGGGGACCTACAATTACATTTTAATAAGCGCAACTCAAACGACAAACTACAAAGCGACAAGTATAACCATTATCCTAACTATCGCAAGGAAAGTCATCAACAACAACGAAATTTCATTCCCCACCGCAGCAAGCGTTATTTACGGTCAGTATCTTTATGGCTCTGTTTTGAGCGGCGGGTCTGAAATGGGTACATTTGCATGGGCTAACGGTAAGGTGATACCAACCGTTGCAAACACTCATTTTTCCGTGATATTTACGCCAAACGATACTATAAATTACGATTGGAACAATGTAGATATGTCACGAATGGTAGCAATTACTGTTCAAAAATTAGCAATTACAAGTCTTGTTTTTCCAGAGGCATCGCCAATAATTTCGGGGCAAGCCCTTAGTTCATCAGCTCTTATTGGCACAAGTCTTTACGGCTTTTTTTCATGGCAAAACTCAAAAGTAGTGCCCACGGTGAGCGGAAACACATACAATGTGGTTTTCACGCCGTATGATACACTAAACTATGATTTCAGCGAAATTACAACCATAAGAGAGATATCCATTGTCGTGACGTTCCCTATCAAATTTGCAACAAACGGAGCCGAGCCACTAAATGATTTATTGGTGCGCGAGCTTAATGCTTCCCCGTTTATTGCAAGGGAAGGCTATGTGTTTTTAGGTTGGTATTTAGACGATAACTTTACGCAAGCTGTTATATATCCGTATGCTGTAACAAAGGCGGTAACATTCTATGCGCTATGGCGTTCGGCAGCTCTGACTTTCACGTTAAACAACAACGGCACGGCCTATATTGTGTCGGCAAACAATGCGGAATCGTCGACACGCATAATAATTCCAGCGCAATATAGGGGATTGCCCATAACAACAATAGCTAACGAAGCGTTTATGAATAACCAAAATATAAAGTATGTTTTTATTCCAAACACCGTTACAACAATTGGAGCGCGCGCGTTCTTCAATGCAATTAATCTTGAAGAAATTGAAATTGACAACTCGCAAGGCGCAATAAATTTTGGCGAAGATTGGAGCAAAACAAACGTGAATACCGATATCTATTACCTAATTTGGTGATAAAATACCCACTTTGAGTGAAGATGCTTTTCTGGGATCCACAGCAGTTTATCAGCATTTTCGCATTCCTTGATGCGTTTTTCTATACTCAATGATGCTGTTCACACTCGCTTCGAAATATAGAAGTAATAAATAATTGAAATACGAGTTCAAAAATGGCAAAATTATACCATACAAGAATATAAACCTATTTTTTGACAATAGGATAATATATTAAAAGCAATTTTTTAAGACAGTACAAGCAATAAATTCTATGCCGATCAAGTTTTTGCACATGGGGGTGTAATGATAACAATGAAAGAAATAAACGAAAGTTTAGTTGCGTTTTTTAAGAATTTTGGCACTCAAATTCTAGAAGCTATAGCCGTTCTTCTAGGCGGGTTGCTAGTAATACGAATAGTAGGGCGAATCATTAATAAAATATTTAGAAGAACACAGGTTGAAGGTACAGCAATTTCATTCATTGCGTCCTTTGTTAAAGCAGCTCTTGCTTTGTTGATTTTTTATACAATTCTTGGAATTTTCAAAGCTAGTGCTACAAGTATTGTTTCGATATCAGCTGCAGTAGGAATTGCCGTTGGTTTTGCACTACAAGATAGCCTTTCTAATGTGGCAAGTGGAATAATATTATTATTCACAAAGCCATTTAAGGAAAACGATAATGTTAAAATTGATGATGTTGAAGGGAAAATAAGTAAGGTTAACATAACCACAACTGAAATAATCACCGAATCAAATGTGCAAATTATAATACCAAACAAAAAATTATTAAGCTCAAATATACACAATTTTAGTAGTCACGCATTTCGCTGTGTTAATTATGTCATTCCAGTCTTTAACTCGATACCACAAAATGATGTAATGGACTCAATTCAAAGTGTTATTAAGAAAAACCAGGCGATTTTACAAACACCAGAGCCAGAAGTTTTTATATCGTCAATTACCTCAGCGTCAATTAGTTATACAATTCGATTTTGGGTTGATAAGGATAACTATAAAGCAATGGTTAATATGTTTCTAGGACTAGTGCTAAATGAATTTTTATCACGGGGTATAAAGTTTTAAGTGTTTTATCGAAATACTAGCGGGATTTAAATGATTAAATCTTAGCATTGATTTTAAATATTAACTATGTAACATAAAAGAGAGGATACAATGTTTTCAGACCTAATAGCTACTATACCAGCAGAATTTGCAAAGCAATGGTATATTTATGATTTAATTTTATTCGGACTTATAATTATCTTTGGTGCATTATTAGTTATCACAAAAATTAGATCTACTAAAGCATCTGGGATTAAAAACATTGAACATGCAATTGAGCATCTAGAAATTGCAAGACGCTGTCAAAGCATAAGGAGTATGAAACTAAATTTATATATAGCAAAAAACGAAACTGAGTCGGCGTATGTGAATTTTGATAGTTCTATTAAAGAAAAGGATCGACACGAATTAACAGAATGTCTAGATCCGCTATATGATTGTAGAGAAAATCTTGAAAAGTTAAGTAACAATTTAAGGATATATGGAACAAGTGTGATTGTTTCTCAGTTAGATGCTATTTCGTCAGTTCTAAAAAAATTACTAGAAACCGTAAACAAAGATACAAAAACTGAGAATGCAAAAAGACGGAGTAGATAACAATAAAAAAACATAAATTGAAAATATTTTTTAATTAGTAGGTGGTGATACATGGAAGCAAAACATGATTTAGTAAGCAATATTAAGCACTGCGTGTCGATTATTGTAGACGCATTTGGCGGTGATAATTCACCTGTGGAAATAATCAAAGGTAGTATAATTGCAATTAATTTAGATCAAAATATTGAAATCACTTTTACTGGCGATGAGACAAAAATAAAGAAAGAACTTTCATTATATAAATATGATAGCTCCCGCATACGTATTGTTCATGCTCCCGAGATAGTAACAAACGATGATTCACCTGTAGAAGCTATAAGAACAAAAAAAGAATCATCGATTGTAAAAGGACTGTTAATGTTAAACAGTGATGAAAACTCACACGCATTTATTTCAGCAGGCAGCAGTGGTGGGGTTTTGACAGCTTCAACACTACTTCTAAGACGAATAAAGGGTGTAACAAGGCCTGCACTTGTTCCTATCCTGCCTACAATAAATGAGTCACGGGTAGCGTTAATAGATTGTGGTGCAAACGCTGATTGCAAAACTAATAACCTTATACAATTTGCGTACATGGGTGTCGCGTTTGCCAAATCAGTTTTAAATGTAGAAAACCCGCGAGTAGGTCTTTTATCAAATGGTGCCGAGGATAAGAAAGGAAACGAGCTTAATAAATCGGTATTCCCGATTTTAGCTGATGCTAAGAGCATTAATTTTCTAGGGAATGTAGAAGCGCGCGATATCCTATCTGGAGACTATGACGTAATTGTAACAGATGGATTTAGTGGCAATATTGCATTGAAGGCTTCCGAAGGCGTTGCACAAATGCTATTTAAACTTATAAAAACGAATATTTTAGAAGGCGGATTAAGAGCAAAAATTGGATATTTATTATTAAAACACGCACTCAAAAAAGTTGCTAAGCTTATGGACTACAATAATAAAGGCGGTGCTGTGCTACTTGGGCTTGAAAAGCTTGTAATCAAAACACATGGTAGTTCGAAAGCTGATTCTATAACTGCTGCAATTTTTCAAGCAAAACACATTGTTGACTCCAATCTCTTATCATCGATTACTGAAGAGATCAAGCAATTGAATTCTTAAATAAAAAGAGTTATTTCAATATGAACTTTAAAAAGAGAATATTTATGGTTGGCTGGCTAGAAAACGCAAATTTTAAGCATGTTGATCTAATGATGTATAATCACTTTATTGATGTGTTTATTGGAGTTTATTTAAAAACCAAAAATTAAAGTCCTGTTTTTGTGTAGCGATGCGGGTTTTGGTTAATATTGTAACCAGATACATTTTACACAAATCATTTGTTCAATTAAAACCTTTCCAAAACCTGCAATTGTAGAAAAGCAAAAGCCTTATTTTTTGTTAAAAATATAGATTTCAAAACACCTAAATTAATATAGGAGTAATTAATGAATAGTAAATCATCTGATAGGTCTAAAAGCACTGAAAAAAACGCAGGTATTTCTGAAATAGAAAAAAAAATCGGATACAAATTTAAAAATCTCGACATCTTGCTAACAGCTCTTACTCATACTGCGTTAGCAAACGAGACAGGGAAACAATCATATGACAGGCTGGAATTTTTAGGCGATAGTCTACTGAATTTCATAACCGCAAAGCATTTGTATCAAATTTATGCTGATAAAAACGAAGGCTTCATGACAAAGACACGGGCTAGAGTGGTATCTACAAAAACTTTAAGCATTGTTATTGACAAACTCGAATTAATAAAGTATTTGCAAACTGGCAATGCAGCAAGAGAGTCTATCCTGTCAAGTCAAAAAGTCAAAGCAAATTTATTTGAGTCAATTGCAGGAGCAATTTATTTAGATGGTGGTTTAGCAGAGTGTGAAAAATACGTGTTAACCAACTTAAGAGACTATTTTATCGATGATGATATTGATGACTATAAATCCTTGCTACTAGAGCACTGTGCAAAAAATTCGTTGAAAATAGTTTACAATAACACAGAAATGAATTCTATGCACACATCACAAGTAATAATAAACGAGCATCTGTATGCAACTGCCACTTCAACTTCTAAAAGTCTTGCGGACCAAATAGCATCGAAAATCACTGTAGTTGGATTAGGATTATTGACGAAATAGCGAGTGTGTTAATATTTCTAACAATAATTACTGAAATTTATTTACTTACCAATTCGCTTCTGTTGAGTTGAAAGACACAGCCCATTTTCTGATATAAGCGTTAATTGAGGATGGCAATAATCAAGCATAGCTTTTTTGTTTACTATTCAGACATCATCTGGATTAAATTCTAATTTCAGTTACTGTTTAGTAACTACTTTGCAAATGATAGTTTCTTCATAACTGCCTTCTCATAAATTATATAATGATGGGTACTAAGTATCTCTACTTAGTACCCATCGATTATGTAGGGATTATGTTGTAGGAAAGAAGAGATTAATACCATCACCTAACATCGTCTCAGGCAATATACCATCCCAGGCCTCTACCCATGCAAGATATTGCATATACATCAATGACTCACTATCTACACCTTCGAGTTCTTCTACTTTAACTCGAATAGCTTCAGCTTCAGCAGTAGCTATCATCTCGATCTCATACGCTAATGCATCAGCAAGTAATTTCTGCTTCTTAGCATCACCTTCCGCCCTAGCAATAGCTGCTTCAGCAATACCTTCAGCTTCTATTTTAGCTTTCGAAGCATTAGACCTAGCTACTTCAATATCTGCTTCTGCCCTAGCTATTGAAATCGCATTCGCGTTAGCATTTTCTGCTAATTCCTTAGCTAACTCTTGCTCGCGTTTCTTACGGTTCTCCTCCGCAATACGGACTTGTAGCTTAGCTTCTTCTAATGCTTCTTCGAGCACGAATTCTTCTATAACTACATTCGTAATTACGATACCAAATTGAGTCTCGTACCTCTTAAGTCCAACAGATACTGATTCTTGATACAGCTTCTTACCATTACCAGTAAGTAGATTATTTAGTTGCATATTAGTTGCAGAAGTCTCTATCTGACCATTGATTATAGATAGAAGTCTGGATTTAAGCCCATTAAGACTACCATAAGTAGTAATTATATTCGCCACGCTATCAGGATTTACTTGGAATTGGACATTAGCTATAACTTGCATAACTTGAGTAGTCGATAGATCATCAACATATGTCCACTTATCAACTTGAATTTGTTGTACCGTAAGGTCAAATATAATATACGTATCACTGAATGCATTCTTAAATCTGAGTCCTGGAGTGTCTACTCTATACACTGCACCGAACCTACGGACTACTGCTACCTGACCAGCATTGACTGTATACATTTGAGAAGGTACACATACTAAGAAGAATATAATACCAATGAGTAGCAGAGCTCCTATCACTATTGACATTTTAATTTTCTTATTATAAGTCGTGGCAGTAGCCTTGTTAGGTTCATCCGTATATAAGGGCAGACCTTTACGTATACGTATGTACTTAAGTACTAAGGCACAGACTATAGCGATGCATCCTAGCATCATTCCTACACTAAGTAGAATTAGAAATACTTTCATTATTTATTTTCCTCCGTATTTATTTTCCTCCGTTACGTACTCCCGACGACTACCGCCTACGGCGTTTGAGGCGGGTGCTTCTTGGGAACTCCCCCTTACGGCAGGATGTTTTAGAAGCTATCCCCCGTGCGTCCCACGGTTCGATGTAATGCGCTATGAGGTGAATAATCGAAGCCCTTCGCGCCGAGAATGTTGCGGCTTAGTTGATGTCTCTATGATGATGTGCCCCTCAACTTTCGCATGTCCACAA
>JAITQU010000133.1 GCA_031288735.1 Christensenellaceae bacterium | reverse complement strand
TTTTCTTCATTTGAAACGCTATTGCTGTGTCTTTTCCCGCTAAAGTGCTGACCTTTTTTCAAACATCTACAAAGGATGGACAGTGACCATGTTTTTCCATATGGGGTGTGAACAGTAACTTGTCTTTTGTTCACACCCTATATGAAAACAACAACAACCTAATTGTTAATGACCTAAATCTAAATCAAATTTCAAAATTGCTATTTTAAAGAGCTTTTCCTGCATTTCAAACAATCATGTTATGACCTTATCCGCTAAAGCACTGACCTATTAACAACACTGCTTCTCTTTTAACTCATCTTTTTTTGTTAGCTTTTTTTCATTTTGGTGTCCTTCTAATTTGTGTTTTATTATACCTCCTCCCCGATTTACACAAATTAATATACACTCCCAAAATATATAACGTCGTGGTTTCCAATCACTAATTAATCTTGTTATGTGGGGTGGTAATTATGTATAAAGCTCTTGAAATTGCTAATTGGTTCGTAAACCGTGGAATTATTGAGGTGCGAGGATACTATGGCGGTGAGTATATTACTCCTTTAAAGCTACAAAAATTGTTGTATTTTGCCCAGGATCGCTATGGTGCAATTAAAGGCAAACGCTTATTTGAAGAAGATATTTTACACTGTGTTCACGGTCCAGTTGGCGCAGAGGTATGTGCTGTGTACAAAGGGGATGTCGGGATCGAGGAGCCAGTTCCGAGCAACATAGATGCAGAAACAGAGGGATCTTAAAAGAGATATATGCCGAGTCTGGTATGTTTTCCGCATTGGCCTTATGCGATGACTCATCGCGAGCTCCTATTGAAAAAAACAACAATGAACAGTGCTATTCCATATGATAGCATAATAACGTATTTTGCAAAAAAATGGGTGACAAAAAAATAACTGTCTGTTAAGCATACATCAAGTTAAGACAAAAACAAAAACGCTACAGAAATGTTGAAGCACATTGATGCTAGTAGCGATTATCTCGCGCTAATATCATTTCGCTATTTGGCCACTGCAAGCGAGTATAATTTTGACTCACTAAAGCACATGCCTAGTGATTTAGCATGTGCATTACTTAACAAATTACGGGTAATAACATCGTTATCATAGTCAGATTTATTATTAGCAACTAAACATGGAGGTTTAATATTTAGCATCTTCGATATTGAAGTTGCAATTCTTGAACAAATTAGACCTTGCTATAGATGTTGAAAATTTATAGCCATTAGTTTTCATTCCAAAATGGTCGACTAATTGCATTCCAAAATAATAATGAAGGAAGAATGCTCTATATTTTAGGAATCGATATAAAGCGATCATTATACGAACACGGACGCTGAGATCAGACGATGAAATTTACCCGACCAGCATTAAAATTGTACAAGCTCAAGTCCTCGAATACCTTACACGGCCAAGCGTGCTTTTTAGTGCGGATCGAGTATTTCTTAGGTTCTTTAAGCAAATATCAATATTGTATTAATTTTTTTAAAAATGTGTTTAATAAGAATGACAAAGTGATCTACTCCCGTCGACTAACGCCTACGGCGTTTGAGTCGGGTGCTTCTTTGGAGCTCAAACTCACGGCAGGATGTTTTACCAAGCTATCCCCGCGTCTCACGGTTCGATGTAATGCGCTATGAGGTGAGTAATCGAAGCCCTTTGCGCGAAATGATTATTACTATCCAAGTCTCTCGAAAATCAGACCTCCCTTATATGCACTGATTCTATCATAAATTCTCCGAAGTGTTAATACAGGACGGTCGAACAAGGTGTGCCTTCATCTCACCGCCTATAGAGGCGGGAGACTCTTCACACATAAGGTTAAAATTTTTATGAAAAGTTTAACCTTATCTACTAATTTAGGCGCAAATAAATTATGTTAATTTTTTGCAACATTTTTAATTAAAAATGTTTACATTTTGCAACATTTAATGTATACTTAAAATATTCACAACAGGAGGTTACTTATTTTATGGTTGATAATATTCAAGAACCAACCGATGGGCAAGCGGAGTTACAGTCTCAGCCAAGTGCTGAAGATCAGACTGTGCCAGAGAAAGTAGGTTTTTTAAGTGGGATTGCTGACAAATTTACGACTCGTTTTTTTAAAGACACAACAAAAGTAGAACGAAACTGGATAATGTACGATGCAGGTAATTCTGCTGTTTTTATGTTTTTTATATTAATCGGTGTATCGATTGTCGACTTAAGTCATGGTGTTCCATTCTTTGAAAACAGTGGAACTACAACCATGGCTTTGTTTAATAGTGTATCTGGGCTAATTGTTGCTGTACTAGGTCCTGTTTTAGGTGCTATTGCTGACAATAAAGGACGGAAGAAATCCTTGTTTCGCTTTTTTGTTATAATGGGACTTTCTGGCTGTTATGGATCACTACTCGCAAACTTGGGGAGCTTAGCTGGAAATCCAATACTATTCTTCTGGATTTTTGTAGTTTTCATGATGTTCTTGCTTGTGGGACTGGGCGGAAGTTTACTTTTCTACGACTCAATGCTTGCTGACATTACAACACCTGAGCGTGGAGATCGTATATCCTCATCTGGTTACGCTGCTGGCTATGTAGGTAGTTTAATTCCATTCATTCTTTGCTTATTACTTTACTATTTCGTTATGTCTCCTGAGGATTCTGTGAAAAGCTATGGTGTATCATTAAGTACAGCGTACTCTCTACTTAGATTCGTCATCACTATTTGTATAGTTATTTCTGGAACGTGGTGGTTCTTTTGGACACGTCCTCTGCTTAAGACATACGTTCAAACTACTGGCGTAGATCCTGTTAAACATCAAATTCGAGATGCGTTTATTAAACTTAAAAACACATTTAAGGAATTGAAGAAATATAAGCCTGCTTTTATTTTTATATTTGCTTTCTTCTTCTATATAAACGGCGTTAATACTATAATTGCACTTTCTGCTACATATGCAAAAGAAGTGCTAACTGTTACCGCCCCTGGCGTTGGAGCAAATCTCAATGTGTATTTAATTCTCGCACTTATAATGACACAGGTTGTTGCATCTCTTATGAGTATAGTGTTTGGTAAGCTTGCTGGAAAATTCGGTGCTCGACCTTTAATTATTGCCTGTGTTGTTGGTAACATCTTGTTTGTTACATACGGCGTATTCATGAAGAACTTGTTTGATTTCTTCCTGCTAGCATTCGGTGTCGGTTTGTTTTTGGGTGGTATTCAAGCACTATCGAGAAGTTACTTCTCAAAATTAGCACCAATTGAAAAACAATCTGAGTTCTTTGGACTCTATGATATATTCAACAAAAGCTCAAACTTTCTAGGAAGTCTTGTGTATACTGCTATCAGTACATCACTTATGACATCTAATTTTAGTGGACTAAAACTTCCAAGTGGCTTAGTATTAATGGTCCCTCAGATATCTGTCGCTACATTAACATCATTCTTTATAGTAGGTTTGATTCTGCTCTTCTGCGTACCGCGTAACTATGCTGATAAGGATAAAATTAAAAATGTCAGTGTTAGCGAATCGGTAGAATAATTATTTAGCTTTCTATCCTCCTTCTTTTTTGCTTATGCACACGGATTCAATAAATTCGTGTGCATAAACGTTTTTTTATAGTCTTTGCTTATAAACAAGTTTTTAACTAAAATCAACTCCCAAAAAGTATAATATATATGCACTATTTTATGGCTTGCATCGAAACGCCTAGACACTGAAACATTTCTTTTAACGGTTTAGTCATATTACAGATTTTCCACG
>JAITQU010000104.1 GCA_031288735.1 Christensenellaceae bacterium | reverse complement strand
ACTGTTCACACCTGTATGGGAAAACATAGTTATTGTCCGTCCGCTACATGATATTTTGGAAAAGGTCAGTGCTTTAGCGGATAAGGTCACAACATGATCGTTTTAAATGCAGAAAAAGCCCTTTAAAATAGCAATTTTTGAAATTTGATTTGGATTTAGGTCATTAATAATTAGGTTGTTGTTGTTTTCATATGGGGTGTGAACAGTAACTAATTCCCTAATAATTTAGCGTATACAAAAATTTAGTGGATTTTCGATATCATCAGATGCATTGAAGAAGCAAGGATCTTTTTTTGTTGTTTTGTAAGAGCCTTTGTTAAAGCATTTCCAGTCTCCTTCGATACAACCAAAATTTTCGCCAATTTATGGTAAACATTTTTCAAAGCCGTTGAGTTTTGATGGATGTATTTATAAAGTTTATTTAGTATAAGTTCGAATTATGATAGCTACAAATGTTGTAAATATTTTCCCTGAAGTTTGGGGAGTGTATATTAATTTGTGTAAATCGGGAACATTTGGTTGTATATGCTATAAAATGCGGGAATTTAGGCTACTAAAGATTAATGACGCATGTAAAACAAATTGTAAAAATACTAGAATTTTTTAGCTCTTTTGAGACAAATTTTTTTGTTTTTTTATTTTGAGTTTTGAAAGTCTTTTTCTTTATGAAAATAGTAAACTAAGACCAAGGTTTAACCTTATGTGTGAAAAGTCTCCCGCCTCTATAGGCGGTGAGACTTTTCGCACACCTTGTTCGACCGTCCTGTATTGACACTTTGAGAATTTGTGAAAGAATCAGTGCATATAATGGAGGTCTGATTTTCGAGTGGACTTGGATAGTAAAATCATGCGGTTCAAGATGTGGTATCACCTTGTGCTTGTTGTAAAGTATCGACGTAGCAAGAAACATTCGGCTAGAAGGTCGTCGATTACTCACCTCATAGTGCATTACATCGACCGTGGGACGCACGTGGGATAACTTGGTAAAACATCCTGCCGTAAGTGGGAGTTCCCAAGAAGACACCGACTCAAACGCCATAGGCGTTAGTCGGCGGGAGCACGTCACAAAGTATAGAAAAAAATCGGACTCAAATTTTTAATGCTTTGAGTCCGAATGATTTGGTGGGAGGAGGTGGATTCGGACCACCGAAGCTACTAGCAACAGATTTACAGTCTGCCCCCTTTGGCCACTCGGGAATCCTCCCAAAAATTATAACTACCTTAAGTTCAATGTCTTCTTCAAACTGATGCTATTATAACACGCAAAAAAAGCACTGTCAAATGAATTTAAGATGTGTGAAATGTAAAAAATTGTGTTGTAGAATGTAAAATGAATTGTCGCAGAAAATTGAAAATTTTCAGACCGTCAAAGAACATAATTTTCCCTTTAGTGGTTGAATGGAAAAAACTTATTTCGGCCAAATAGTCACGTAATTAGGTATTAGCATTCATCATAAAATCCGTGGTAACCTTATTGTCGGCACTTCCATAATGCCATAGGATGTTCCTTAATTCGGTTTATTATATCCACTGACCCAAACAATAACTCAGGCTTGTACTGCCTATGCTGAAACGACTTGATGAATTCAATCTCACCGTCATCAAGCGTGAAAAGGACATTTAAATAATTTTTGACCTCGCTTACGGCTTGGACATAATCAAACCTGTCTGTATTGGCTAAAACTGGCTTTAACGTTCTGATAATCATTGTCTTATTTATACTGTCGAGCAAAGAATAATTTTTCCTATCTAAATCGGCATTTCCACCAACGCAGTTATAAAAAACGGCGCACTTTCTTAAAAGCTTTGCGTCAATATTAAGGTCGAAATTAATAAGCCCGTAAGTGTCGTATAAATCGCGCGGCGTACAACGGTCGACAAGAGCCGCAAGTTTGCTACCGAACAACTCATGCTTGTCCAACACTTGAATCGGCATCGCTCCCTTTATTACCGAATTATTGATTACGGGAGTCTGCGTTTTCAATATGTGTATGCGGTCGAGATAGTTAATATCAACTTTGATAGTGTCCTTATTTCCAACCGAATTGGCAAAAGTGAAAACAAAAGACCCCAACGCATAATGAGTTCTAACAGCAGTGTTAAGGAAATACCCTTTAGCAGCGAGCGCCCTAGTCAGAAAATCCTTTATAAGTTCTCTGTCCTTTTGCATTTCATCTTTTGCTGCCACCGCATAGTCAAGGTCGATGTCGACCGACAATCGCGGCATATCAAAATAGAAAAGGTTGATTGCAGTGGCACCTTTCAGCACTAGTTTATCATTCCACGGCGATTCCGCAATAAGTTCCAGAATATCCACTAGTCGCATTGCTTTTTCGACCGTGTTGCGGATAAAACCCGTTTCTGTAGCAACCTTCACTAGATTCTTTGCTGACAGATTCATCACTTTACACTACTCCGTATATAGACCTAGGTATTATTAAATTCCATTCGGTATTTAGCATGACATCCTCGCCCTTATTTTCGATCATGTATGACCGACGGTTGCCCACACGCGCTTTACAATAGTCAAAAAACACTTTTGACAATTCGCTCTGCTTTGTTTGCCAAAGTATGAACCCTGCTTTTTGATACAAATATTTCTCGCCGTATTCGTCAAGATATTTTTCAAGTTTATCCTCATTAAGATACGGACAGGCAGTTATTGCCATTATGACTTCCCCAAGTCCGCCCGCTAAATCCAAACGGTTTATGCAATCCACTATAGTCCGCTCTAAACACGTAACCCTCACGGGGGCATATATTTCCGTCGTTATTATCCCCTCTGTCACCTTAGGTGGACAAATGCGGTTATATGAACACAAGCCGTATTCAAAAGACCTAACTCTTGCTGTACTGCAGAAATAAAATGTGTTATAAACTTGATTTGCAATGCCGTGATATTCTAAAGCCGTATGATAGGCAACATAAGCATCGCTAGCTGCGCCCGTTGCAATTTCATACTGCCCAGCATAAGGGATGCCAATAGCGGGATTTACCGCTGCATACAACCCATTTTTGATACGGACAACTAAACCCCGTTTGATGTATCCAAACAATGCACTATTTAGGGACATCGGTGATTGAAAGTGACTCGTAAGGTCAGCTTTGGTGAACAAATTTAGTTTTGAAAAGAGCTCTAAGTGTTTCATAATCAATATTATAGCACAAACGGATTGAAAAAGCGGCTACTTTTTGCTCTTTCACGAACTGATTTTGTCAAAGATAAATTGACAAAGCAAATGCGGCACTGAAATCAGATCGCGTTTTAACACAGACTGATTAAAAAACAACAATTTTATGCTGTTTTACGAACAGACTTTGTCAAATACAAATTGACAAAGCAAATGCGGCACTGAAAGCAGTTCGCGTTTTAACATAAACGGATTAGAAAAGTAACAATCTTGTGCTGTTTTACGAACGGACTTTGTCAAATACAAATTGGCAAAATAAATTAACTACCGAAAGCAGTTCGCATATTAACACAAACTGATAGAAAAAGTAGCTATTATGTGCTATTTCACGAACTCGCTTTGGGGAAGCAAATTGACAAAGTAAATGCGACCCCTAGGCAGTAGCGGGCTGTGAGACTTAATCGACATCTTTTTTGTTGCATTAAGTCTGGCACAACATTTCCAGTCACCGTTTCTTTGTTTAAGAGAACGACATTTGTGCTATATTCTAAGCTGCTCTTTTGCTCTTTTAGACTATACTTCGATTGCACTAGGATCGCAAGCTGTTTTCCTAAGGGTTATAGTTCCTCTTCAGTTTTTGCACTGGATGGTGCGAGCTACGTAATCGACACTATTAGCAACGTTGGACGGTTTTTCACCGACTTTTAAAAAAGTTTCGATTTAGGCTCTCTTTGTCTGAGGTAGTTGTTTTCACGGTTTTTTCTGTGATTTCGTTGTCATCGACTATGTGCCTCTGTGAGCATGTTTTAATCTAAATACTCAGAGTTTTTAGCACATACAGTATTACAATATTTCAACTGACGGCGACACCATCGAAATCACAAATTAAAATTATAATCATGCATATTGAAACATTTTTCATTTCAGGTATAATTCATATTTCGTTCAAAGAAATTGTTGCGAGTTGATGTACACAAGAATTAAATAGTAGAAGGTAAAATGAGAGCAGGGGAGGGTACAATAAATTGTGTAAATATTGTAACCAAACGGTAGTCGGTGTTCTAGGCATTTGTGCTCTAAACAGTAACTTTTGCAATCTGAAAGGTTACTTCGCACCCACTATAGAAAAACAGGGTTAGAGTTCACACGTTGTATGATAGTTTAGAAAATGTCACCACTTTAAAGAAAGGGTCACAACATAATCAGGAAACGTAGAAATAGTTCATTAAAATAGCAATTTAAGATATTTGTTTTAGATTTAGCATCATAAACTAGTAATTCAGTTGAGGAGTAAACAGTAACGAAAGGGGCGAGCAATGCTGTATTTTAAGTTTCATTTGCAGTAAATTGAAATTTATGTTATAATCAAAACATGAAAAAAGAAAATGAAATGGCAAATTCAATAATTAAAAATAACGAATCTTTTTTTGCAACTGTAGCAGGGAATGAGGTTCTCGATGACGAATTTTTCACCTCCTATGCAGTATCCAATGCAGAAGAATTTTTTGATATTCCACATTATTGGAAATTCAATATGCCTGTCATTTTATCGACTACACAACGAATTGCTGAAATTAAAAGGCAAAAGGCTGTTAATAAATATATTAAACAAAACGCAAATGCGTTAGCCAAAAGGAACTCAGAATATAGACGCAAATTGCTCTCTCGCGAGAATGAATTTAAGCACAAAATTGATGGGAATGATAAGTTGCTCCAAGGAAAGCTCAAAGAGCTTGAGCTTGCCGCATCGGAAAACGCCGAAAGATTGCAATATGAATTGATTACACAAGAAGAGCGTTTGAGAGAGATAGAGCAAGAAAAGCAAGAACTGTTAATTCTTAAGAAAAATGAAGAACGCATAAAGCAAAAACAAATGATTTTGTTAGGACAGTTTGATGCGTTGAATTTAAAAGTTAATGAAACAATTAATCGTAAAGCTCTAGCAGAAGAGCAATCTGCACTAGCGCAAACAGAATATCATTCACTACGAGAAGAAAATTTGCAAAGAGCAAAAGAGCATCCAGAGCTACCAGTCATTTCTCGACCTATGGCTGTAGCAGACGACTCTGATCGAGCAGAGGTAGCTCTAAATTATCAAAAAAGAATATCTGATGCTAATGCTCATGAGATCTATGACAAAAGTATTTCTATTGAATTTAAAAATGTGTTTTTGAAAAAATCGTCAGAAGGATATATTCTTAACAACGTCAACTTTTCTAGCAAACGTGGATGTACAACAATAATCTTTTCAAATTCCACAGAAAAATTGCTAGCTATAAAGCAAATACTGTTTAAGAGTCTTTCTAGCGATACAAAAATTATCAACGGACTTGTTAGAATAAATGGGATTGATATAGGATCAGTTCCTCGCGATGAATATCGAGGAACTATTGGAAAATACATTACGGGACTTAGTCATAATATTGATTTTCTTGTTCGTTCAAATCAAAACATAAAGCATGCTTATAAAAATGATCTCAAAGAATCAGAAATCAAAGATATTATAAGTGCGTTAGGAATTTCACCAAAGCTGATATCAACAAAAGTGCCAAAAATTTCTGAAGCAGACTTGCATTCATTAGCATTAGCAGGAATGCTTGCAATGCATCGTGATATTAAATTATTAGATAACCCTGAGACTCTTCTTTCTCCGCGCATTCTTTCAGAAACAGCCAGCCATTTGAAATCAAAAGAAGCACAAGATTCAACATTGCTTATACTAACGGAATCGGATACGATATTTTCATTATTTTCTGATGCTAAAGTCTACACTATATAAAATGCAGGTGTATCAATGATAAATGCTAAAAAAAGAATTTTAATAGTTTCATTGCTTTTTTTGTTGATGACAATATATAGTTTAATGTGCATAACTTTTTCTTTTAAGACTGCAGAAGCTGCTGAGGGGGATCCTGTAGAATTTTTACAGACCTCCCATGTTAATATTGCACATGTAACTGATCTTAATTATTTTCCACTCTCGTATTGCTATTCTGGGGATTTAACTAATGCTGATAATGATTATAGAAGTGATTTACTAACAGGAACATCACTTTTTTTAGAGAGTAGCCAGATTATCAAAACATCACTACGCCGTCTTTTGGATTTGGATGTAGATTACCTTTTAATTACAGGAAATTTAACGTATCGTGGCGAACTTCTAGGTCATATAGAAATGTCAAACTATCTTAGATGGTTACAAACTACTGTGCGTGAATCGAAAAGCCCCAATTTTCAAATTTTTGTTATTCCTGGCGAAAATGATTTATATAATGAAAAAGCAGCAAAGTACGATAATCAAGGGAAAAAAGTTTCTGTTGCATCCATTACGCGTAAAGAGTTTTCAAAGATTTATGCTGGATTAGGTTATCCTAGTTTAACAAATGCAGAAATGATGGATTTTTACGACTCACTGCCTGAATCATTCCCTACAGTATCTGCACTTGTTGATATGAATGGTGCGAGATTTATTAACAGCGAAATCGCTAGTGGTATAGGTCTTGATTATCAATACTTAGATATCGAAGATGAAAATGATTATCCAGCTGGATACCTTAGCTATTCTGTACAAACTACTGATAGGACTAATTTTTATCTTGCTGATGATGGACTAACTGATTATACAGGAGTTAAAATTGGGAGTAGAATTTCGAGAGAAATGTTAAAATTCCTAGATGACTTTATTAAAAAGGATCATATTAACTATTCAGACAATCTTTTAATTGGCGTGTTTCATCATAATGTCATTCCGCATTTTGAATATGAAAGCACTTTATTAGTAGATACAATGTTGTACAATTGGCGAAGCATAGCTGAGTATTTAGCAACAAACAATGTTAGATATGTTTTCAGCGGCAGTGCTAAGGTTAATGATATTAATAATTATTTTTCATTTAGTGGTAATAAGCAACTTACAGAAATTACAACCGCATCACTCAACGGTTATAAATGCGGCATGCGCGAATTAACCATTGAGCAAGGTATACTAGGTAATAGTTATACTGAAAACTTGTTATCTAGACTCATTGTTGTAAAAGAGGTTAATATTACAAATCTATTCAAGGAAGGTTATCTCAATAGCACAAGTGAATATTTTAGCGTAACTGGAACTGGAAACTACTTGGATATTCTTGCTGATGGCAGTTATGTCTATAAGGATGCGAGTGAGTTTGCTGCAACAAAAATTCTTCGAAATTTACTAGATTCATATATTTATACCTATCTTAACCCATCAGCTATTACAGATTTTGTAAATATGTTAAAGGATGTTTTCATTAAAAATAATTTAGCAGAGGTAGCTCCGTATGTAAGTATTTTTACAGACAACTTGATTGCACATCTTGAGGATGTTGTCCTAGCAGACTACTATAACTATAGTACTCCATATACACTAGAAAGAGGCTCAAAGCTTACATCCTATCTAACCGTTCTAGTTAATAATATTTTAGCATTAAAAGTAGGGCCAGTAGATTCAATAGCTCAGCTTATTGTTAATTCATATCTGACATTTATTGCTGGAAATGATATTCCACAATCTAAAATGCCAGAGGAACTACTAAATTCATTATCAATTCTAAGTAGTGGCACTGTCATAAAGAATATTATGGACCAAATCCTATATGGAACTCAGAAAGAAGACAATACTGGACTTATGCGTATAATAGACGGACTTATTAAAAAGCCTATTAACATTGTTCAAGGATTGACTAATGAGTCAGACATTGCAATGATAAAAAATGCGTTTTTGACTCTTACTGGTACGGATATAGATCCAAACGCCGTTTACTTTGATGATATTATAACATTAATAAACATTATTTCAGGTGCTCTAGTTGATGAGGTGTTTAATCTCAAGGGAGTTTCGTTTTCTAAAAGCATTGAAACTACAATTAAGCTCTATTTCAATGATAATGTAGCACAGGAATTAGGAGAGCTCCTTTCTTTAATTTTGTACTCGTTCAATGTTGATGAAACTCCAGATGGCTTGGGGTCGCAGCTTGGTATGAAACAAGATCTTATACTAGTAAATCCAGGATCTCAAGCTACATATGTAAAGGAAATAAGTAATGTCATCGTGCCCACGATAGAAAACGGTCGACTTCCTAGCATGATTGCTGTTACCTTTGGTACAAATCCTAAAACTTCAAAGAATTTTGTTTGGTTTACTGATAGATTGATAACAGAGACAACAATTGAGTATTGTGAAGGGGACAAGTTCGATGCTGAGACTGCTACCGTTTTAACAGGGGATACAAAGATTAGACCACTTACAACAGCATCTGTAGATTTTGGTATTTATTCAACAAATTTAGAAATAGAGCTAGCACGTCACTCAGTAGCACTCAAGGATTTAAAGGAAGGAGCTGTTTATAGTTATAGACTTGGTAGTAAAACACATAATTATTGGAGTGAAATATCAAAATTCAAAACAGGGCCTGATGATAATGGGAAGTTTGATGCCCTTTTAATATCAGACCTTCAAGGAATTGTTCCAGGCACTTTTGACAAAACAAGTGAAATGCTAAAGGATCTATACAAAGTATTTGACAATGAATACGATTTTGTTATAAATGCTGGCAATATTACATATAATGGTCAAAACGGGGCTCAGTATAAATATTTCTCAAATGCATTAGGAAACGTATGGGCAAACACAACGCAGGTTGTAGCTACAGGACAAAGTGAATCAGAAAACTTTATTCATGATTCTGAAAGTCTAAGCGCTCTTTGGGGATTGTCGCAAGGATGTGATACTACTTCGTACAATTTTATGGAATTATATTACAATATTGCAATTAGCGGCAATCAAAACGCCACCAAGAATTCTGGTATATATTATAGCTTTGATTATGGGCCGGTACATTTTGTTGTATTGAACACAAACGATATTAGTTCAAGGGGATATGTTCTTGCTGATGAACAATACAAATGGTTACTAAACGATTTAATAATAACATCTAAGACATATAAGGTTGTAATCATGAACACTAGTGTTTATGGACAAGGTTTACACGATGTTGATAATTCAACCGATGGACTAAGACGTCAATTAACACAGGTGTTTGCAGAATATAACGTTAGTTTAGTTATATCAGGAAATGAGCATGCATACAGTGAAAGTCATTATCTCGATAAGGATGGAAAGCCAGTCTATAAGGACTTAACCAGTGGAGTGCATAAACTAGATAGTACTAGTGGAGTGTTATACGTTTCACTAGGGACTGCTGGCAATAAATTTTATGATTACTTGAGAAATGATGATTTACCTATTGCATTCACCGCCGAAGGACAAACAGGGAAAATGTCAAAACCTACATTTGGTAAATTATGGTATGATGGAGAGTCTCTTTTGTTTGCTGGGTATGAATACGATTTAAACGAGGATGGGCATGGCAGTGTTGCACTTTTAAGGTTTATAGATGAGCCAGACAAGTCCTCAGTACTCGTCCTTCTAGCAATTGCAATTTCAATAATTGTAGCAGCAACTTTGATCGCATTTTTCTTTTTATGGTTTAAAAAACAAGCTCAAAAGAAAGAAAAGGAAAGACAAAAGCTAAAAAAATAGAAGTTAAGATCAACTAAAATTAAAATATAGTTTGATTAAAAGACAAGACCTAGGATTTCTCATCAAGTTTTTTTGACTTATGCTTTAAAAAAAGATTGAAGGTGCTCTACAAAAATGAGTTTTCAAGAGTCAGCTATTTAAACTTTAACTATGCTTTTTAGTCTATCTCAAAATATTGATGTAAGAGTGAAACCAAAAAAGCAGTTTTAACGAATTTGAGACAAAGAAATAAAAAAGCAGATGCTCAATTATGGAATCTCAATCACAGTAAATAAACTAAAGCGGGTGTTTACTTACATACCTTTTGTTTTATTGAACACATTAAAAAAACACCGTAAGTGGAGAGTTTATATTAATTGAAAAATCAAAATTATCAACTTAAAAAATGAATTTAGTTGATATAATAAGGGATAGACAATGCAAAGCATTGTTTAGATTTGAGGAGTAGACATGAATATTACAGTTTGGAACGAATGTCATCCAAGTACTAAGAGTGGTAAAACCGCTAAAATATATCCTGATGGCATTCATGTGGCAATCAAGGACATATTCGCTGGGGACGAAATATTAAAAGTACGCACAGTGCTGCAAGAGGAACCAGAGAATGGACTTACAGATACTGTTCTATCTGAGACTGATGTCTTGATATGGTGGGGACATGTTTGGCAAAATAATGTTTTAGATAGTGTTTCGGACAAAGTTTGCAAGCGAATTTTAGGTGGGATGGGCGCAATCTTTCTGCACTCGGCGTACGCAAGTAAGCCTTTTACAAGGCTAATGGGCACATCATGCACACTTAAATGGCGTGACATAGAGGAAAAAGAGAGAGTATGGACTGTTAATCCGTCACATGCTATAGTATCAGGTATTCCAGAAACTTTTTCGTTAGAGCCAGAAATAATGTATGGTGAATTTTTTGATATTCCCACCCCAGATGAATTAATCCTTCTCGGTTGGTATCCAGGTGGTGAGCTTATTAGGGCAGGTTGCACATTTAGACGAGGTTATGGTAAGGTGTTTTATTTTCAGCCTGGACATGAAAGTTGCCCTACATTCTATAATGAAAACGTGAAACGACTGATTTATAATGCTACACTCTGGGCCGCACCTCAAGGCACTATTAAAAATCAGATTCAGCCAATTCAATCTGGAAAGCCAGCTGAACCTGTAGAGATCCAAAAAAAGAAAGGAATATTTAAAAAATATTTCTAGTAAGATGACACAATAGATTCTTAGGTTTATACTCTAAAGGCAACCTCTAAAAACTATGTTTTTTCATGACAATTTAGAAAAAGGCTTTTAAATTTTTCTGCTAAAAATATTTATTCCTAAATTGACATAAAAATCGCAATTTGCCTCCTTTTTAAGCTCTTTTTCTGCATATTTTACATTATTAAGGGCATTTCCTCCGCTTTTCAGAGCTATCCTACTAAGTAAACACCCTTCAAATTGTAGCTAAATTCATCATCGTAATATCTCTTTTTACCCTTTCAATTCTGT
>JAITQU010000087.1 GCA_031288735.1 Christensenellaceae bacterium | reverse complement strand
ACTATGTGTACTTGAAACCAGTAGTAAGGGTATCCGTATTTGAGAAATACACGGTTTAGCTGAAATTGCACTCAGGTAAGTCCATAGCGAAACACTGGGAGGTTTTTAGAGGTTGCCTATATAAATTCGATGCCACGTTTTACACAAAGGTTGCAATTCTTATGAGATATACGAGGGAAATTTATGTTCTTTGACGGTCTGAAAATTTTCAATTTTCTGCGACAATTCATTTTACATTCTACAATTCTATTGTTTTAGGCAATATTTGCAACAAATGATTGACAAACGCTCATATCACATTTTTATTTCATTGGTGCCTTTGATTATATAAACAAAAATAGTTTTAAACAATATTTCGTTAATTTTATAGACTGTCACTACTTATAAATATTGATACTAAATCGTAGAGTATCAAACGTTGAAACGAAACAACATTACGTCTCCCTCTCTAACTATGTAATCCTTTCCTTCACTTCGCACCTTGCCTTTTTCCTTTGCTACAGTATACGAACCACACTCTAGTAGAAGCTCACAATTTACAACCTCAGCACGTATAAAGCCTCGTTCAAAATCCGAATGAATTTTCCCAGCTGCTTGAGGTGCCTTAGTATTAGTTGGTATCGTCCATGCTCTTGTTTCTTTTTCCCCGGCAGTTAAAAAACTCATCAAACCTAATAGTCTATATGATTTCGATATAAGCTTTTCTAAGCCACTTTGCTCTATGCTTAATTCCTCCATTAAAATTGCTCTTTCATCATCCGGAAGTTCTGCAAGTTCTGCTTCCATCCTACTACATATTACAATGCTTTCGCTCCCATCGTCTTTTGCATAATTCGATACAATATTTGTATATTTAACATCATTGTTTTCATTTTCGGATATATTTGCACAATATATAACTTTCTTCCATGTAATCAAAAATAGCGACTCAACATACTCAGTCTCTTCTTGTGATAAGGCAATTGTTCTTGCAGGCTTTCCAGCAGATAACCATGCTAATAACTTTTGTAGAATCTCTAGCTCATTTAAATATTTTTTCTCGCCGCTCTTAGCCTGCGTCTTAGCGCGATCAATTTTGCGCATTAATACTTCAATATCAGAAAGCAAAAGTTCTGTATTTATTATTTCAATATCACGCAAAGGATCTACCGAGCCGTTTACATGAGTAATATTAGAATCCTCAAAGCATCTAACAACATGGATAATCGCATCAACCTCTCTTATGTGTGATAGAAATTTATTTCCAAGTCCTTCGCCCTTGTTTGCATCCTTTACAAGTCCCGCAATATCAACAAATTCAATGTTTGTATGAACAATTTTTTTACAATTGTATAAGTTTGCAAGCATATATAATCGATCATCGGGAACTGCCACGACACCAATGTTTGGTAAAATCGTGCAAAATGGATAGTTCGCAACCTCAGCACCAGCCTTTGTGATTGCGTTAAATAGTGTGCTTTTCCCAACGTTTGGGAGTCCTACTATGCCAAGTTTCATTCGCTCCTCCACTATTCATTAATTTTTATAGTCAATTTGAAATAATGCGTGTGTCTAAATATTGTCATTTAAATTGCGCTCCGAAAAAGTCTCAATTGAAAGCAAGTCTTTTTTGAGAGCAACAGATAAATATTATTTTAAATCACCATTACTATCCTTGCTTTTATCGTTTTTTTCATTACTATTCTTTCGTCGCTGTCTCAAGGCTTCATATAAGATGATCCCTGTTGCTACCGATGCATTCAAAGAGTTAACCTTTCCTTCTTGTGGCAAGGCAATAATCCTGTTTGCAAGCCTTTGAGTTAGTTTGTGAACTCCTTCACCTTCTCCACCCACAACGATAGCAACGTCACCTGTTAGATCCGATAAATATATGTCATCACCGCTACTGTCAGCCGCATAAACATTTATGAATTCGTCCTTTAAGTAACGTATTGTGTCGTTTATATTGGGTACTTTTGCAACTAGTACATGCGCTGCAGCACCTGCGCTCGCTTTCATAACCGTGTCATTTACGCCCACCGCATGATGTCTAGGAATGATAACGCCACATACAGCAGCAGAATCCGCCACTCGTAAGATTGCGCCTAAATTGTGTGGATCTTCAATGCCATCTAATAGTAAAATTAGTCTATTGTCGTTATTACTCTTTCTTGCGTTTAATATATCCTCAACACTAGAATAAGCAAACTCAGTTGTCTCTGCAACAACGCCTTGATTATTAATCGACTCACTTCTTGCATCAATTCGAATTTTTTCTTCAAATACAACTCTTATACCCTTGCTCTTAGCAGTAGCTATTATACTGTTAATTTTATCGGTAAATAAACCTTTGCGTATATAGAGTTTTTCAACTGTAATGTTGCCTTTTAATGCCTCACTTACGGCATTTATACCTGCTATTATCATTTTTCCCCTTTTATGTTTTTTTCGTATTCGTCAATTTAAGGTGTGTCTTTTTAAACTTGATTAGCATTGTCAATTTTAATAAATTAAAACAGGTTTGTCTATTTAAAAAGGATGCTTTAATTCTAACTTTAACCTTATGTGAAAAGTCTCCCGCCTCTATAGGCGGTGAGATGAAGGCACACCTTGTTCGACCGTCCAGTATTGACACTTTGAGAATTTCAATAGAATCCGTGCATATAAGGGAGGTCTGTTTTTCGAGTGGACTTTGGATAGTAATAATCATTCGTAAAGCGCATTACATCGAAGCGTGGGACGCACGGGGATAGCTTCTAAAACATCCTGCCGTAAGTGGGAGTTCTAAAGAAGCCACGCCTCAAACGCCGTAGGCGTTAGTCGGCGGGAGTACGTCACGTTATCAAATTTTCACTATATGCTATAGACAATAGCTCATTTAACCGTTCATGCTCATCTGCAAGATAAAGAAAACCAATAAGACCTTCGAATCCAGAAGCTGTTTTGTAATCAACAATATCCGCATTTTTGGAAGCAGTATTTGTTTTTGCATTGCGGCATCTCTTATAAACCTGCGTTTCCTCCTCTGTTAAAACTACTAATATGTTTTTAACAGCCTTAGCTTGATCAACAGCACTTACTATTCTTGCAGTGAGTTTATGGAGGTATCCTATTTTCTGTCCACTTTCGAATGAGACCTTACTGCGCGCAAACAGAGTCTCAACACCATCCCCTATAAATGACAAAACAGCTGGACTCAATAAGTTTAGTTCATCTCTGCTATGTTTAACAGGGGAGCGTGGTAAATAATTGCTTTTTTCTTCACTCATATGCCATATTCCATTTGTAAATAAGGTTCTTCCCGTTTCAGCTACGAAACAATTATTTCTGTTTCAAGTGAGAACTAACCTATATGCATTATTGCGCTTAGTCTTTTTTCTTGACAAAGCATTATTATTTCGCTAAAATGTGCTCATGAAACACTTTAAAGTATTTATTCTTGCTCGCAGTGCTGTAATTGCAGCTTTATATTTTCTTCTCACCTATTTTGTAGCACCGATTGCGTTCGGCCCAGTTCAGTTTCGAGTAGGCGAAGCGTTGACTCTACTTCCGTTGTTATTCCCAGAGTCGGTTATAGGATTAACTGTGGGTTGCTTTTTAGCAAATGTTTTGTCTCCGTATGGCTGGTATGACATGCTGTTTGGAACGCTTGCTACTCTCATTGCAGCGCTGCTTACTTACGTAATCGGACGCTCCTTGTCAGGTCGAAAAATCGTTATTCGTGCTGTGTATGGAACTATACCACCTGTAATTGTTAACGCTTTAATATTACCATTAATTTGGCTTTTCTTTTCTGGTGACACACTATATTATTTAAATTTCTTAACTATTTTCGGAACACAAAGCGCAGTAATTTTAGTTCTTGGAATTCCACTCATTATTGCTCTTAGCAAACTCAAATTTTTAAACAGATCAAAGATTAGTATCTAACTATGAATTATTAAGAACCTCTAGAATAACCTGTAAACGTATTGCATTTAAATATTTACTAGCACGCATAACAAAAAAGTAAAATGGTGCATAACTCAATGAAACCACTACTGTCATTAGCCACTGCAACATTGAATTATCTGTTGGTGCTAATATTGTTGCCGTTATGCCACTTGCCATTGCTATAGTAGTCATTTGTCCAAATAGAACAATTTTCTTTATATGTTTTTTTATCTCACCATACAATTTTTTGTATATAAGTGCTTGTAAAAAAAAGACAGAAATTAATGCGACAAAAAGCAAAAGTACCATTTGGATTGCATATATTCGAACATAGCTAAGGACACCCCTTGTTGTTATAAATAAAACAAGATATCCAACCATGGCATATGTATTTAAATCCCCAGCTTTTTCTCCATCCTTTTGTTTAATATCAGGACGTTTATCGTAATCCTTGATAATTTTAGAAACATACTTCAAAAGATAGTCGTTTTCATTTTTTAATATTGCTCTTAATTTTAAATCAAAAACTACATTTAAAACACACAAAATGCCCGTTAAAATAATAGTCATAATAAGTAAGCTAGGCGTAAATAGGATCGAATATAGTATATTTAAAAAAATCGCAAGTATTAGCGACCCCATTGTGATCCATGCATATATTGCAGTATTTTTATTGATCGTAAAAATCAAGGGATCAGTAGTTAATAGAATAAGGAAAAATGCACTGCCCGAAATAACAATGAAGAAAGTGTATAATAGTGAATACGAAATTCCAGGTCCTCGAAAAGAAATGGACCCAAATATTAGCGCTACAAGCACTGTGACATTGAGAAAAATTTTATATCGATGACTGTTGTAAGGCGTGCTTGCAACAGTAGATGGTATATTGTCCAATTTCATCTTAGAAGATCCTTTTCATTAATATGTTTTCTAGAAAAGATAACCAACCTAATCTAATCTTTGGTTAACATTCGATCAACCCAAACTAAATTATCTCTCCTCTTTGCTACTATTATAGCATATTTGATTAACATATTTCTAAAATAATTATAACTCAAAGTTTTAAAACCAACATTGTAGATTTTACAATAAATTGTCGCATCATTTCTTTTAATTTTCGTTTTTTAGGCATAGAAATTTTTAGCTAAAGCGTGTTTTTTATAAATCTGTCAGTCTTAATGCTATTAATCTCTTGCTTCAAATAAACTATAATTTAATAAAATCAAAACACGAATAAATTAAACCATTAAATCCCACTTAAGAATGCGTAGAGAGTTTTAGGAATTTATATACTCTACAAATCATAAATTGCTTTTATTACTTATCAAGTTAAATACCTGCAACACCAATATAGGATAGTTTAGGGTGTTTAAACAAGTTTCTGATTAATTGAGATGACACATTAAGCATGAACTCGGTTGCTTTATGTAA